>CALCNF010000627.1 GCA_937897815.1 uncultured Pseudomonadota bacterium
CGGCTTCCGCGTTACGAGCTCGAAGGGGAGGGCTTCACGGCGCTGCCGTGGCCACACGACCTGCTTCGCAACGAGGAGGGGAATCCGGACCTCTTCGTGATCCCGAACCCGGGCAACGTCATCCTTGACGACTACGTCGAGTACGGTCACGAGGTCATGAAGGGCTTCGGTACGAACGGGGGCGTCTACTTCGCCTTCGATGGAGCGCTCGACCTGGACGCGCTGCCGGATGAGCAGACGACCATGCACGACCCCAAGGCCATCGTGCAGCTCGTGAACGTGACCGAGGGGAGCCCGCGTTACGGAGAGCAGCTGCCGCTGCAGTTCGACTTCTACTCAGGGGGCGCAGACCCCTACTACGCGGACAACACCTTGTCGGTTCGTCCCGTCTCTGGCTTCCCTCTCGCCGAGGGCGACACCTATTGCGCCGTCATCACGCGAGCGGTCCTCGACACGAAGGGTCGCTACACTCAGCTCGCGCCGGAGTTCGACGCGACCCTGGATTCTGACCTTACTCTGGCGCCCCTGGTGGCCTGGCTGCCCGGGAGCATGCTGCTCCGGGAGGACCTGGCCGTCGCCACGTGCTTCACAACCGATGAGCCCACCAAGGGCCTGAGAGAGATTCGAGATTTCCTCGAGACGCGACCTCTCGCTGAGGTCGCCGAGATCAACTACCTGGGTCAGGCCAACTACCTCCATGAGTGGCAGGGCACCTACATCGCTCCCAACTTCCAGGCCGGTGAGAAGCCCTACGAATGGGAGGGCGGCGGCTTCGTCTACGACGAGGACGGAAACCCGACCGTTCAGCTTGAGGAGGACGTCTACTTCCTGCTGATGGTTCCCAGCGCCCATAAGATGCCAGACAACGGTTGGCCCGTTGTGATCTACGGTCATGGGACCGGTGGCTCCCACACGAGCTGCAAGAGCAACGTGGCTCAGGCGGTCCTTCAGCAGGGCCTGGCCATGGTGTGCATCGACCTGCCGCTTCACGGCGCGCGAGGGGATGACAAGTACGCCGCGGACATCGATCGACTGAGCTTCAACTTCGTGAATCCCAGGGCCGGGCGAACCAACTTCCGTCAGGCGGCGATCGACACCATGTCCCTCGCGCGGATGATCGTGGGCGGCGTCTTCGACATGCCCGCCGGACAGACGGACTTCCCCGATGAGGTGCTCCTCGACCCTGAGCATATCCACTACTTCGGACACTCTCACGGTGGCCTCTCGGGCTCCATGCATATGGGAATCGAGCCCCTGATTCACTCAGCGGTGCTCTCCGGTTCGGGAGGCGTGTTCGCGGAGACCATCCTCGTGCGCACCGACCCCCTCGACTTTCGATTCCTCATCGGCTCGCTCCTCGACGTGGTGCCTGAGGAGCTCGACCTCTTCCATCCCGCGATGTCTCTGATGCAGATGCTCGTGGACGCCACCGACCCGATCAACTACGCGCCCTATTGGATGAACCCCGGTGCGAACGGTCGCGCCAAGCACATCTTCCTGACCGAGGGACTCAAGGACCACGCGACGCCTCCGGTGACGACGAACTCGTTGGCGGCCGCCGCGGGCATCCCCCAGATCAACGAGATCGAGCTGGAGAGCCTGGCCCACGTCTTGCGGGGGATCGAGCCCGTGGATGAGCCTGTCGGCAGCAACGTCACCAACGCGGTGGGCGATAAGCTCACGGGCGGTTTGATGCAGTGGAAGAACGGAGACCACTGGGTGGCGTTCGACCATCCTCAGGCCCGAGCCATGTGGACGTCGTTCTACAAGGCCATCGTCTTCGGGACGCCGCCGGTGATCTCCGACTGAGCGCGGCTCAGGCGCCCAGCTCGATACCGCGTTCCTGGAGCCAGGCGCGGCCGACCTCGGTCGCGACACCCTGGGCCTCCAGTCCTGGGAAGACGACGTCTCGGACCGCGGCGCAGAAGATGCCTACGCGCTGGGCCCGCGACAGCTCCCCGTAGAAGGCCAGCCGGGGGTCGTCGCGGCGGCTGTCCTCGACGAAGATGGCCTCCACATCGGAGGTCTCGAACATGAAGGGTAGGCTCTGCCCCAGGAACGCGCCGCGCCCGCGCGCTCGAGCGTCGGCCAGGTGGGCCCAGCCGAGTCGGCTGTGCTGGACCTCATCTCGCAAGATCTCCTGAAGAGTCTGGCGAATCTCACGCTCCTCCGTGTGCTTGAGCGTCTCGATGAGCATGGCGGTGTTCAGGGTCTCCGTGAAGCAGCAGAAGGCGACCACCTCGAAGAGCAGGCGGTCCGCGTGTTCCAGGCCGCTGGGGCCGAGCGGGGAGGGCGTCCTGACGTCGCAGCTTGGCTCCCTGCCAGCCTCGCTGTAGGCGCCTGCCACGCTATCGCACAGAAGCGCATGTCGGCGCTCGTCCTCAATGGCGGCCTCCGCGAGCTCGATCACGATGGGCGAGGCTCCACACTCGCGCAGCTCCCGGGCGAGTCGCTGAAACCTCAGGGTGGCAGAGCGCTCCGCGTGACCCCTGAAGCTCCAGGTCTCGGCGATGAGCGCGCGCTCGCGCTCGCTCAGCTCAGGTGCGGTCACGACGGATCAGTCGACGCGTCTCCCGGGGCGGGA
>CALCNF010000628.1 GCA_937897815.1 uncultured Pseudomonadota bacterium
CCTGGAGCACGAGCTCGGCGATCTTCTCTTCGCCGCCGTGAATGTCTCGCGCCATCTGGACGTTGATCCGGAGCTTGCCCTTCGCGCGGCGACAGAGCGCTTCCTCGACCGATTCGCTCATGTGCGCGATCGTCTTGCACAAGAGGGCCATGCTCCCAAAGACGTGAGCCTGGACCGACTCGATGAGCTGTGGAACGAGGCCAAGGCGAGGGATTGAGCGAAGACCGCCCCGAGAAGACAGGGGAGCAGAGCCCGGTAGAGACGACTCGCGCTTCGAGTCGCGCCGGGATCCTGCGCTCGGCGGGGCTGATGACCGCCTTCACGCTCCTGTCCCGGATCCTCGGGCTGGTCCGCGAACAGGTCCGCGCGGCGCTCATCGGAACCTCGGCGGCCAGCGACGCCTTTGGCGTTGCGACCATGCTGCCCAACTTGTTTCGTCGCCTCTTCGCCGAGGGCGCCATGACGGCCGCCTTCTTGCCCGTCTTCAGTGAGTTCTTGGCCAAGGGCGACGAGGAGAGCACCAACGCGTTCCTCTCACGTTTCATCACCCTGCTCACGTGCGTCGTGGCGGCCTTCACGCTCCTCGGCGTCGCGGTCACGCCCTGGATCATCGACACCTTCTTCGCTACGGAGTTCCAGAACGTCTCCGGCAAGGTCGCCCTCACGATCGCTCTGACGGAGTGGATGTGGCCTTATCTCTTCTTCGTCTCGGTGGCGGCGGTCCTGCAGGCGGTCTTGAACGCCCACAAGATCTTCGGCCCGAGCGCCTTCACGCCCGTGCTCCTGAACGCCTGCATCATCGGCTGCGGGCTCGGTCTGGCGACGACCCTCCCTGACCCGTCCTACGGTCTTGTCGCTGGCTTCGTCGTCGGCGGCGTGGTCCAGCTCGGCTTTCAGGTCCCCTACCTGCTGCGTTGGACGAGCGCGCGCATACGGATCGACTTTCACTTCTCAGACCCTGGCGTTCAGCGCGTCCTGCGCATCATGGCTCCGGGCGTCTTCGCCGCGGGCATCTACCAGATCAACGTCTTCGTCTCGCAGTGGATCGCCTCGAGTCTTCCGGGAGGCTCGATCGCCTCGCTCCAATACTCGATCCGGCTCCAGGAGCTGGTGCTGGGTCTGTTCGTCGTCTCTGTCGCCCAGGTGATCCTGCCGACCCTCAGCGAGCAGACGGCCCGTGACGACCACTCTGGCGTGGTCGACACCCTCGCCCACGCGAGCCAGCTCATGGTCTGGGTGACGATCCCGGCGACGGTGGCTTTGATGCTCATCGGTGGGCCGATCTTGAGGCTCCTGTTCCAGTTCGGGGCCTTCGACGCCGACTCCACGGCCATGACCAATCAGGCGTTGTTCTTCCACGCCCTGGGACTTCTGCCCATCGCGCTCTCGCGCATCCAGAGCCAGGTCTTCTTCGCCTACAAGGATCTGAAGACGCCGACCCTGGTCGCCGCGGTGGTGATGGTCGTTCACGTGGGGCTTTGCTACGGCTTGGCCGTCCCCATGGGGATGAACCACGCCGGCATCGCGCTCGCGGGGAGCGTCGCCGCGCTCCTGAATACCGTGATCTTCGTTCCCGTGCTCCGCCAACGAATCGGGGCGCTGGGCGGGCAGGCGCTCACGACCTTCGCCCTCAAGGTGTCCGCGGCGACCGCGCTCATGGGAGGCGCCCTGTGGGGCTATGACAGGCTTTGGAGCGCCGCGGGAGTGGAGACCCACATGGGGATCGGCCTCTGGGTCGCAGGAGCGATCGTGGGCGGCGGAGGCATCTATGTGGTCGCGTGTCAGCTCTTCGGCATCAATGAGCTGGGCGAGCTCTTACGCTCCATGCGCCGTCGTCGCTCGACGCCGGCGAAGGGCCAGGAGTCCGAGCAGGGCGAGTAGCCACTCGCTCCCGGGCTCAGAGCCCGCGCAGCCGCTGGACTTCTTTCCCGAGCTGGGCGCCGTGGCGACGTCGGCGCCCTCGAGCGTCTGCTCTCCAGATCCGTCGCTCTGCTGAGCGCTTCCGTTGTCGCTTGGTGCCGGAGCGTCCTCCTCGGGCGTGGTCGGCCCCGTGTCGTCCTCGGCGTCCTCCTCGGGCGCGACTGGACCGGAGTCCTCGGTCGTCTCGGGCGCGCTGGTGCCGTCGGTTGAGCTCTGGGCGTCCTCGCTCGTCGCGTCCTCGCTCGTCGCGTCGGGCTCCTCGGGGCAGCCCTCATCGGTCTCCCCATCACAGTCGTTGTCGACGCCGTCACAGGTCTCCTCGGGCACATCTCCGCAAGCACCGCAGGCGTTCAAGACACCCTCATCGGTCTCCCCATCGCAGTCGTCATCGAGCCCGTTGCAGGTCTCAACGGGCACGTCTCCGCAGGTTCCACAGGCGTTCGTCACGCCCTCGTCGATCTGCCCATCACAGTCGTTGTCCACGCCGTCGCAGGTCTCCTCGGGCGCGTCGCCACAGGAGCCACAGGCGTTGCAGGTCTCCTCGCCGCAGCTCTCGCTGCTCAAGACCTCCCCGTCGGGCCCACAGTCGACCGAGTTGTTGTTCACGATGCACGTAGGCCCGCTGAAGAGACCTCCGTCGGGATTCACGCAGCCGAAGAAGGCGCAGGCGGCCTCATTGATGGTCGGCTCATAGCAGGTCTGGAGCCACGGGCACTCGACGAGCTGCGGCGTGACCGGGTCGGTGCAGTCGACATAGGACTCCTGCTCGGCGGTCTCCGAGCAGTGGAGGGTCGGAGCCGGGGTCTCCTTGTCGTCCAGATCGAGGCAGAGAATGTGGAGACACTCGGGGCTCCCGCCCTGATCGGTGCACGCCGTCCAGGGCGGACAGTCCGTCTGTACGCAGTTGTCGTCCGTGTAGCCGATTGAGTAGCCGTTTCCGCCTGGCGGGAGGCAGGCCGGCTCGCACGCCCCTTCGCAGCTGGAACCGCAGCCACCGCAGGCCGAGCAGGGGGACGCATCGGGGCAGTCGACCGTGTCTGTGACGTTGCCGCTCGCGTCACACGTCACCAGATCGCCCCAGGGCATGCAGAGCTCGCCCTGGTTGGTCCCGTCGATGCCGTCATTGCAGAAGGCGGAGATACACTGAGGCGCTCCGAAGGCCTCGCTGCACGCGCCAAACAGAGGGCATGAGGTCACGGAGCAATCGGCGTTCAGGATCCCGGTCGAGTCCCCGTTTTCATTGAGAGGAAGGCAGCTGGCCTCGCAGTTCGTGCCACAAGGACCGCCTCCCGGCCCGGGGTTCTTCCAGGGTTGGTACTCCCAGTGCCAGGGCTCCACGGTCACCGTACGATAGAAGCCGTAGGCGTTGCCGTTGGCCATCAGCCACGCGAAGGTCGTTGATTTCGCCGCGCATTCATCGATCTGGGCCTGGATCGACACGTTACTGTTGAACTGGCTGCAGCCGGTGGTGATATCGACGGCGATGCCCTCCTGGTGATTGCTGGTCCCGGGGCAGGCGGCCAGGTTGCATGAGCCGCACGGCTTGGGCCCATCGCCTACGTCGTAGGTGCAGCTGCCGCAGGACTTCGCGGGCGCCTTGGTCGCGGCGTCCTCGGCGCACATCTTGTAGTAGGAGTTCTGCGTGCAGAGGAAGCACTGCCAGTGCTGCATCTGCTTCTTCATGGTTCGCATGCCCGCGACGAGGTTGAACTGAACGCCGTCGTTCGCCGCCGCGCTCTCCATGACCGAGAAGGCGTTCGCCGTGTCGAGCTCGACGGGGATCCCCTGAACATTGACCACGGTCACAGGAAAGGACGAGATACCCGCGCCATCACCGCTGCAGCACGGCTGCCAGGTTCCGTCGTAGCCGTCGAGGACGTAGGTGTTGCAATCGGTGAGGCCCCCGACCTTGGTGCTCAGACCCGACTCTCGCAGCGGTTCGCAGCCAGGCCCGGCGTGCTCAGAGCAGGACGCGTCCAGGGGGCTCACAGGAGCCTCGACCACCTCCGCGGAGCGCTCGAGCGTCGCGGACGGAGCTTGAGCCGGTTCAGTCGGGTGGTCACCCGCTGAGGTGTCGCATCCGGCCATCAAGAGCACCATCAGTGCGAGCTTCAGTGTGTGGCGCGTCATGGAGTTCTCCTTGTCGTGGGGGCTGGGAGACGTGCAGGAAACGGGAGCGACTACTCGTCCTCGTCCTCGTCTTCTTCCTCGTCTTCTTCCTCGTCTTCTTCCTCGTCCTCATCGGGCGCTCCCCAGCTGTAGCCTAGGCTCACCCCAATGACGTGGAAGGTGGATTCATAGGTGCCGTTGCCCGTGGCGATGGGCAACTCAACGTCGGGATCAAGCGGACGCTGAATCAGCACCTCCGAGTTGGTCACCTCGCGGTCGGGTTGGTAGACGAGCTGGTAGGCCACGTCGACGGTCAGTGGGCCCAGGGCGAGTCCGGCGCCCAGGCTGCCCCCGAGGCGATCGAAGCCGAGGAAATCGATGTTCGTGGTCTCCTCCGGGACGGCCGCGGTCTCGAAATGAGCGCCGGCTCGGAAGACGAGCCAGGAGCCCAAGGGCGTGAAGTTCGAGCCGACGCGGATGGCGAAGGTGTCGTTCCAGTTCTTGGGGATCACGACGTCCTCGAGATCTTCAAGGCGGTTGAAGGCCTTGAGCTTTCCATTGAAGCCGATTCGGTATTCATCGAGCACACTCCAGCGCTCGTAGACCAGGTTGACCTCCAGGTCGAAGGTCTCGTCTCCATCTGCGTCTCGATCGATGTAGCGAGCGCCCAGGCGTACCCATGGCGGGAGGGTGAA
>CALCNF010000629.1 GCA_937897815.1 uncultured Pseudomonadota bacterium
CGCCGTCGAGCGCCGCGTCGCGTAGGGTTTTCTCGGTGGGGGTCTCCAGCAGCTCCCAGGTGCCCGATGCCGCTCGGATGGCGAGGAGCCCTCCAGCGCCCACGGCAACCAGGGTTCCATCCGACCCGAGCTCCAGGTTGTGGACGTCCTGAAGCCAGGGAGGCCCTTCGATCGTCCAGGCCCCCTGGGGGCTGCGGTGTCGCAGACGCACGTCGCCGGCGAGCCAAAGCCCGCCGTCGGGCGCGATCGCCATGCCCCGATAGTCATCTTCCGGGGCGGCCATCGGCTGCCAGGCCAGCCCGTCAAAGTGGAGCAGCGTTCCGGCATCGCCGGCGGCCCACATATCGTTTAAAGCGAGCCCGTCGAGCGCGTGAAGGTCGTTGTCCGTTCCGCTCGGTTGCTCGATCCAGCCCGTCCCAAGGAACCGCATGATTCGTCCCGACCGGCCGACCGCCACGACGTCGTCAACAGAGGTCCCCCACACTGCATAGAGATCAGCGTCGACGTTCGCCAACTCCAACTCCCAACCTTCGGCTGTGCGCTTGGGTAGTCGATCTTCCACCACCGAGCGGACCTCCTGGATCAGGTTGTAGGAGGCCGGGTAGTACGACGGGTCATCCACGCGGAGCGTGGTGTAGAAGAAGTAGGCGGCGTCCCCGAGGTTCCCCTCCAGGGAGGCGAGTTGGCGCGGCAGGTGGAGGGTTCCGTCCGGTTGGGGGATCACCGGCCGAGTAAACGGGATAGCGCCATCTGCGCCCAGATCCAGACTGGTGGTGAGGGAGACCGGCCTCAGAGGCTCAGGCCAGGTCGGAGGATCCATCAACTGCAAGCGGAAGGTGCGCTTTAAGGGGTGGTTGAGCTGAACGTCCAGTCCTGTCATCTCGGCCCCCGAGATGGCGACGATGTTCCGTCGGACGCCCATGACCACCGGAGTGAAGGTGCCCGTCGTGTCCCGCCAACCGCCAAAGCAGACGACGGCCAGCTCTGCGAGGCGCGTCGAAGGGAAGGTGTAGGACTCACCGACGTTGACCCACCCACCCTCGACCGGGCTGACGATGTCCGTATAGAAGGGGCTCTTGGCGCTGACACCACAGCGGGCGATCAGCTCGCCTGGGTCGGGCATGCAGTAGACGCCGTCGTCCACGCCCGCGCAGACAAATCCGGGGGAGCACTCGTCGTGGGTCTCACAAGGGCTGAGGCAGCGGTGCCCCTGTTCCACCATGTCGACGCATGCGTACTCAGGGTTCGCGCAGCCCTGGGTGGGCTCGCAGACGGCGCAGTCGTCCCAGTACATCGACGGGAAGCACATACCAGGAACGGGGACCGTGTATTTGCCCAGCCCCAGGACCTGACCCGAGAGAATGGCATCAGGTGGGTACTGGATTGGAGTGCCCGAACCAGGCGGCCCCTGGGGTTTGATGTAGATGGTGAGGTTCGTGGCGTCGAAGTGCATCACGGAGTAGCTGGTGAACTTGTCTGCGCTCGCGGTCACATCCACAGGGCCCTTCAGCCAGGGCTCGCTCAGGGTCACCTGTCCCTTCTCGTCCGTGTAGCCTGAGAGGGTCTTGCCCTGAGCGTCTCGGACCAGGACGAAGGCGCCGGCGACAGCGCCCCACTTCAGCTTGCCTCGGACGGTGACGTTGATCGTCTGGTCGATCGGGCCGCCCCAGGTTCCGCTGTATCCCTGGCGTGGGTCGAAGGTGGAGAGCGCCCCTGGCAGGGTGACGATCTCGTCTCCTCGCCTGGCCTCGGCGTCGTAGGGGCCCGAGGGGAGCTTCGGGCTGCGCACGTGCATCTCCGCGGCGGACACGCGCTCGATGACCTCCGTGAGCTCGCCACCGATCCAGATCTCGGTCTCATCATCAAAACCGTCACCCGTGACCACGAGGTAGGTCCCGCCACACTGGGCGGCTGTGGGCGGCGATATCAGAGAGAGGGCCAACTGCTCGGACGTGTAGGTGAATCCGTTCGTCAGCGTCCCCGAGTGTTCGCCGAACTCGACGGTGACGTCCGCGCTACCCGGTGACCCCGCGGGGCTGATCAACTCGGCCGTCTCGCTGTCGATTACGCTGACGTTGAGCGCCGGCAAGGCCCCGATGCGGACCGTCATCCCTGGCTCAAAGCCCGCGCCGGTCACGGTGACGGTTGTGCCCCCAGCCTTCGGCCCGACGTCGGGAGAGACGGACGCGACGCTCACGGGGGAGGGCGCCTCGTAGACGTAGGGGGTCTCGAGGGTCACGGTCGTGAACGGGCTCTCCACCTCGATCATGGCGTCGCCGGCCTCACCAGGAGGCACGACGACGGTGATCGTCTCACTGAGGACGTCGGCCGAGAGGGTCTCCGCCTCCGCGCCGCCGATGCTCACGGTGGCCCCATAATGGAGCCCCCCGCAGGACACGCTCAGCGTGGTTCCTCCCTCCACGGAGCCGGACTTCGGCGCGAAGTGTGTACAGGATAGGAGGTATGGGTCGTCGTCTTCGTCTTGCCAGCCCCAGCCTTCGTCGAGGACGAAGGCTCCAAAAGGATTGGATGCGCTCACGGCGACCACGGTGCCTGGTGGGCCTGGCGGTGAGAGCACCTCCATCCAGGAGCCGTCTGCCGCCGCGTCTACAGGCTCAGCCCATTCGTCCCCGAAGGCCACGTCCGTGTCGAGGGAGAGACCTGCGCCCTGCAGGGTGACCAGGGTCCCCCCAGTAGCTGGTCCCGCTAGGGGTGAGGCGCCGGTGAGCGACGGAGGTCGGTGGTAAAAGTAGGCGTCGCTGGCCGTCGCGCTCAGCCCGCCCGAGGTCACCGCCACGTCGGCCGGCCCGTAGGAGCCCGCCGGAACGAGGCCCATGAGGGTATTGGAGTCGATCACGGATTGCTCAATCGCCTCGTGGCCGTTCACGTAGAACTTCGCGTCGGCCGAGAAACCGACCCCGGTGACCGTCGCAAGGGTGCCCCCTTGTAGGGGACCAGCGCTGGGCTCGATATCGCTCACGATGAGGTCGCTTGTGTAGACGAAGCCCGACTCGAGAATGAACTCCTCCAGGACGTAGGGCTCGCCGAGCAGTGGATCGGGAGTGAACACCCGCACGTCCACAGTGCCCATGGGGTGCGCCGGGGTGCGGACGACCGCCAACTCAGGCGTCAGGATGAAGACGTCGGGCGCAACCAAACCGCCAAACAGGACGATCATCTCGTCGACAAACCCGGTGCCGGTGAGCTGCACCTGGTCATCGCCCAGGACGTCCCCCTCGAAGGGCTCGATGTTCGTGATGGTCAGGTAGACCGGCCAACCAGGCGGAGGCTCCTCTGGCGGCGCTGTTCCTACGTCCGGGTCGTCCGGAACGCCTGGGCCGGCGTCCAAGGCCACCGTCGCATCGGCTTGAGCCTGAACGTCCGGGACGACGGACGACACATCCGGAGTGACGTTCACCTCGGACGGCGGTGCCTCATTCAACGAATCGTCGGCGCACGCTGCGACCATGAGGGTCGCGAAGAGCGCGGGAACGATGAGATGTCTCAGGGCGGCTCGCACGTGAATTGGGACCTCCCGAAAGCGTTGAAAACGCAGGTTCACCGAGGAGGATACAGGTTTCTGCGGGTGCGCATCAATGCGCGGGCGCGCGATGTCGCGCGCCGCGTGTGACCCGTTCCGCTTGCGCACGGAGCGCCCGTGCCCCGGGTGCTGCGTTCTGGTACTATCCGCTCCGTGATGAGACGTGGATGGATCATAGGGCTGGCGAG
This sequence comes from uncultured Pseudomonadota bacterium, assembly GCA_937897815.1. GTDB lineage: Bacteria > Myxococcota_A > UBA9042 > PHBI01 > CALCNF01 > CALCNF01. The sequence goes on from CALCNF010000629.1 coordinate 3,730, forward strand.
CCTCGCTCTGGCTTCTCTGGCGGTCGGGTGCTCCGGCTCTGACGGAGGGGCGTTCTCAGCCGGCCTGGATATGCAGTTCGACGCGGCGCCGAGTCGCGTCGACTTTCTCCCGACCAGCCTCGGGACGACCGCGGAGCGCAAGGTTCAGGTGCGGCATGTGGGTGACGAAGGCACGCTCACTCTCACGGGCGTCGTCTTGGATACACCCTCCGGTGATCTCGTCCTTGAGGGGCCGAATGAGGTGTCCATTGGTCCTGGTGAGGCGGCGGAGTGGACGATCCAATTCACGCCGACCGGCTTCTCGCCGATCGCGGCCACCCTGCGCATGGACCACAACATCAATGGTCGTCCCCCTATCGCGATCCCGGTCACGACGCCCAGTCAGCTGGGGCAGCTGAGTATCGAGCCCAGCACCGTCGACTTCGGGCCCGTGGTCTCCGGCACCTCCCAGGTGGAGGCCGTCTGGATGCGAAACATCGGTGTTGAGACCTTGGAGGTGCAAGGGTTCTTCCTGAAGTCGGGTTCGAGCAACGACTTTGAGATGCTGCTCACAGGAGAGAGCGCTGGCCCCCTCGCGCCGGGCAGCAGCCGAAAGCTTGAGCTGTCTTACACGCCGACGGGGCACGGGGCGGACGCCGGGTGGCTCCAGGTGCTCGCCACGGGGCTCTCCCCGGAGGTGGTCGTGTCGCTGAACGGCAACCAGGTCGGACCAGGCATCCAGGTCGCGCCCTGGAGCGTGCTGTTTGGCGCTGTGCCCGTTGGGGATGTTCAGATACGAAGCCTGAGCGTCTCGAATATTGGGAACCTCGACCTGGTGATCGACGCCATCGTCCCGTCGGAGGAGGCGGCCGAGGGCTTGAGCGTGCTCTGGGGAACCGAGGAGGACGGCCCCTGGGTCTTGGCGCCGGGTGAGAAGGAGTGGATAGACGTCGTCTTCGCCCCTCAGACCGCCGAGCAGGTGGTCTCGGGCGACCTGGGCTTCATCGAGTTCTACAGCAATGACCTCCTGGCTCAGCCGCTGTCCGTCCCGGTGAGTGGCCAGCCGGGTGCGCCCGTACTGGAGGTCTCTCCAGGAGACGTCGTCGACTTCGGCTACATCGCCCAGGGCGTGACCGGGAAGCGGGTCGTGAAGTTGATCAATCATGGCGAGCTTCCCCTGACCGTGGACTCGCTTGAGGTTCTTGAACCGGCGTCCAGCGAGATGGGCGTGGCCTGGGACCCGGCATTCTCTCCGACCTTTGATGTCCCTTCGCCCGAGGTACTTGAGCCCGGCGAGGTCCGCGAAGTCACGCTGACCTTCCTGAACGACGGCGCAGCCCAGGGAACGCTCTACGGGGCTCTGAAGATCGTCTCCAACGACTCGGAGCACCCCGAGTGGCTCCTGGATCTGGTGGGTCACCGGGCCGGCGAGCCTACGTGCCAGCCCCTGTTCAATCCGATTTACACCGCGTTTGGCGGAGTCCCGCACCAGACGAGCAAGAGCACGGATGCCATCCTCGTCAACAAGGGCAGCGGCGAGTGCACCTTCCATGACGCGTGGATTGATCACTGCACCAAGGATGGCGTCCTCGACGTCTGTCTTGAGGAGCAGGCCAGCCCCCACTTCAAGTTCGATGGTCTGTTACCCGTGGGTCAGGTCATCGGGCCGGGTGACTATGTGACGCTGCCCCTGAGGTTCGAAGCGCCGACCTTCGTCGGGGGGCCTGAGAGCGGGGTGGATACCTATCAGGCCAGGCTCACTGCCTCGGTGGCGGATCCCTACCAGGCCCAGTTTGTGGAGACGCCCTCAAGCCAGCCCGGGTGGACGCCCGGGCCGAACCTGTTCGGCGACAGTGGGATCCCTCACCTGAACATCTACCCGGACACGATCGACTTCGGTTACGTGGCGCTGGGCTGCCAGTCGCCGACGATCATGGTCTCGCTGCTCTCCAGTGGTCCCGTGCCCGTCACCGTCACGCAGATCCTTGAGACCAACTGCACCGACGAGTTTGATCTGTCGGAGTTGCCGGAAACACCGCTTGAGATTCCGGTCGGGCAGGGCGTCGGTTTCTCCCCGGCCTTCACGCCGGCCAGCACGGGCGAGCGCCTCTGTGAGGTGAAGGTGATGAGCACGGACCCCGATCTCCCGGCCCAGATGGTCGAGGTTCGGGCTGAGGGCGTGCAGGACGTTCTGGTGGTCGACTACTTCGAGGGGAAGTCGGTCCAGGAGGTGGACGTCTTATTCGTGGTCGACGACTCGGGCTCCATGATGGAGGAGCAGACGAACCTGTCGGCGAACTTTGAGAGCTTCATCAACGTCGCCCTGGCCTGGAACGCTGATTATCGCATCGGTGTGACGACGACCGATATGGACAACATCAAGGGCAGCCTTCAGGGCATCCCCCCGGTCGTGACGCCGGACGATGACGTGCAGACCTTCATCGGCAATGTCCTCGTGGGTACGACTGGATCGGGTACCGAGCAGGGCATGCTGGCAGCACAAGAGGCCGTCTACGGCTCCTTCAAGCCCTACATCCGGCAGGACGCCCAGCTGGTGGTCATCTTCGTGAGCGACGAGGAGGACCAGTCTCCAGGGATGGAGATTAACTATCTCGACGCGTTCGTGGACGCGAAGAACGGTCAGCTCGATAAGTTCCTGGCCTTCTCGATCGTGGGTGATCCAGGAGGGTGCAACTCGGCGGCGGGCAACGCGGACGCTGGAATGCGCTACATCAAGGTCAGCGAGCTGAGCGGCGGTGCGTGGGCGTCGATCTGCAATGAGTCGTTCGCGGAGGCGCTGACGGAGTTCGGTGAGGGTACGTTTGGGCCAAAGACGAGCTTCCCCCTCGGCGGCTTCCCCAAATCCAACACCGTGACCGTTCTGGTCAATGGCGTGCCGTGTGAAGAGGGATGGTACCTGGGTGGAGAGGGCAAGACCGTTATCTTTGAGGAGAGCTCTGAATGCCTGCCGATGGACGGGGACGACGTCTCGATTCAATACGAACTGGACTGCATCGAGCCCGCCGCCCCTCAAGAGCCGTAGGTCGAGTGTCGAGCCGATGATCAGATCGCCGCGATGGTGCAACTTACAAGGTGCCGGGACATCGACGTCCCGAAGAGGCATGCCTTGTACGCACACGCGATCCCACAGTACACGTTGACCGAGAGGAACTTCCCAGAGGTGGATGGGGTGACCTTCGAGCAGGTCTATCGTGAGCATGGGGGGCGTGTCCTCGGAGCTGTGAGAAGCGTCCTGGGGCCGGACAGCGAGACGGAGGACGTGGTTCAGAACGCGTTCATCGAGATCAATCGCGCGCTGCCCGGCTTTCGCGGACAGTCCAAGCTCTCGACCTGGGTCTACCGGATCGCGGTGAACGTCGCGCTCCAGCACATTCGGAAGAAGCAGCGGAAGCGCTGGCTCTCATTTGGTCTGCTCAACGATGGCGCACATCTGCAGGCGGCCTCCTACGATGCAGAGCGCCGCCTGGAGAGTCGTCAGTCGCTCAAGCGGGTGTACGAGCTCGTCAACCGGCTCAGCGAGAAGAAGCGAACCGCTTGGGTGCTCTATGAGATGGAAGGCATGGCCCCCGCTGAGATCGCGGAGGTTCTGGAGTTGCCCCTGAACACCGTCCGGTCTCGAATCCTGAGCGCTCGTCGTGAGATCCTGGGTGCCCTCTCGGATGGAGAGGAGACACCATGAGCGCTTGCTCCTACATCCGAGACCGTATCGAGTCTCAGCTGGGGCAGGCCTGGACGCTCAAGCCGGAGGACCTCGCCCACGCTGAAGGCTGCCCGGCCTGCGCACGTGAGCTAGCGGCGCAACGGTCGTATGTGGAGCTGGTCGCGACCGCACGCGAGTCCCTGGAGGGCGAGGGCGCGATGTCGCCCGAAGCCTGGGCCCGCCTGCGTTCCCGGGCGGAGAAGGCTGAACGGCAGGCCATCGTGAATTGGATGCTCCAGCCGGCCCTCGGCCTGGCCATGGCGGCGATGGTCTTCTGGATCGCGCTCAGCACACCGGATGTTCCAGGCTCTTTGGACCGCAACGAAATGGAGGCGCGACCTAGCGCGCCGACGAGCAGCGTCCTTCCTGAGCGTTCGCCGACGGCCGCGCAGGCGCGGGCGCTGGGGCCTGGATCGGTCATCGCGTCGCAGGCGAGGGCGCGAGAGGTCACGGCCTTTGGGCGGCACCTGCTCGAGTTGGCGCCTCGCACTCGCGTGACCATCGTCGCCTGGAACCCCAGGCGTATCGTGCTCAGCCTGACGACCGGATCGGTTCGTTCGGTGGTGCGCAGGGAGCTTACGGGGGATCACTTTGAGGTGCGAACGCCCCACGCCAGAGCGAAGGCGATCGGTACGGACTACCAGGTGTCGGTCCGCCAGCAGGGCGTGACGACGGTCCGCGTGGCCCATGGGGCGGTCGAGGTGACTGATTCGAGCGCGAGCGTCTCCAGGGTAGAGGCCGGTCAGGTCCTTCGAGTGGACAAGAAGGGCACGCTACGTCCGACGCTCGCTCCGGGTAAGGAGCCGACTTCGAGCAAGAATGGCGAGAAGGCCAGTCCCCCGGAGCCTCGTGACCTGCGAGGCCAGGCGGACCGTCGCCGACACACGCCAACGCCCAGCGGTAAGCCGAAAGAGGGCGCGCAGGACGCCGGGCGAGGCTTGAAGGTGATCGAGATCGAGGTCGCCCCCCAGTCGGCCGATCCTCCGGGTGGAGGTTGACGAGGCGCACGCCCGTTCGCACCATGAGGCTATGGACTTGAAACGGACGGATGTGAGCCCGGCAGAGGCGCTCAAGGCCTTATTCGCGGGACTGCGACTGAGTCTGAGTAACCCAGCGGTGCGCAAGCGCATCGCGATCGGGCTTCTCCTGAACTCGGTAGTGTTCGCGCTGATGATCTGGGGGCTGATCTCCGGATCGTTCTGGTTGGTGGATGAGCTGATCGCCCTGGCACCGGCGGGCGAGGGGGTCTGGGCCGAGGTGCTGGGCGGCGCCCTGACGTCCGTGGGCTGGTTGCTGCGGATCGCCGCTGTAGTGGGAAGCCTCTTCGCCGCTCCAGTCCTGTTCAATCTAGGCGCTTCCCTGTTGATGCCGATCTTCTACGAGCGGATCTTTATGACCGCGCGTTCAGCGACAACCAGCGTCGAGGAGTCGGGTTTTGATGCGGCGGCGCTGGCGCGAATCGTGGCGGTCGAGATTCGACGCATGGCCCGCTTTCTGCTGCTGAGCGCGGCCGCGCTCACCTTGAACCTGATCCCTGTAGTCGGGAGCGGCCTCTACATCGTCATTCAGTTTCTCCTGGCCTCATCTGCCATGGGCTGGGACCTCCTCTCGCACCACTTCGAGCTGCACGATCTCGACTACGCTCAGCAGAAGGCCTGGATCCGCGCGAACCGCCCCCTGGTGCTGGCGCTCGGCGCCGGCGCGACCGCACTGTGCGCGATCCCGGTGCTCCAGCTTCTCTTTATCACCACGAACGTGGCGGGCGCCGGCGTGCTCTCTGCGCGCCTGGATGGTCTGAGCAGCGAGGCCTGACTCAAGGCTCGTTCGGTGGCGCGGCGCGGGGGCCCCGGCACGCACGCGCTTCACACCAATCCTTCCACTGCTCTGGCGTCGTCAGGGTTCGGCTCCCCGTGATCTCCTGAAGGGTGGTCAGGGCCAGACGCTGAATCGCCGGGAGGGGGTCGTCGAGCCTCCCCACAGCGACAGGGATACCCCCCGTGTCCTGAAGAGCGCCCAGGGTCCTCAGGGAGGCCTCTCGTACAAAGCGATCGCGGTGTCGCGCGCCGAGCCGAACGACCTCGATGGCCGATGACAGGCGCGCCTCACGGATCGCCTCCGCCAGGAACGTATAGTAGCCCGGGTTCAGGGGGCCCAGGATGTCGGCGCTCGTCGGGAAGGCCCGTGCGAGGCGGTCTCGCGCGGGAGCGTCATCGATGGTGGCGCTCAACCGATCCAGCGCGACGAGCGCGGCGACGCGGCTGACCGGGTCCTCCGGATCGGGGTGCTCTGCGACCATGCGCTGCAGTCGAGAGATGCTTGCGCGCGAACCGAGGCGCCCAAGCGCGATCGCCGCGCGGCACCGGATCTCCCATCGGTTGGAGCCAAGGAGGCTCTCGAGCGCGGGGACCGCTCGCTCATCCTTGAGCTGGCCGAGCACCTCGATGAGGCGGACACGCCAGTAACGATCGGATGTGGTCGAGGTGATCGCCTTGATGATGGGTTCGACCGAGGCGACGCCGCGCTGCTGGAGCTCGAGGGACGGCTTGCACCCCATCACGCGGTTGCATCGCTGTCGGTCCTGGATCTCCTGGAGCGCCTTCATGACCGCGGGATCGGCCGGGGGCGGCGTCTCGGGGCGCGACGGCGGTGTTCGGGGAGCTTGCGCCTGCGGTGGCGGTTGGTTGGGGGCAGTCGGTCCGTCCGGCGTGCAGGCGCAGAGCGCAGCCGCGAGTCCCCAAGCGGCCGCCCATAGGGTTGGTCTAGCGATTCTCATAGCTTCGGAATCTAGCATCCCCACGAACCTGTTGTCGCAGGCTTCCGAGTGTGCTGTGTTCTCGCCCATCTCTGAAGAGCGCGCGC
>CALCNF010000630.1 GCA_937897815.1 uncultured Pseudomonadota bacterium
CCAACGGCTGTGAGCCTGCGGTCGGGTGCGTGAGCGTGAACAACGACAACCCCTGCAGCGACCAGAACGTCTGCACGGTCGATGACGCTTGTGAAGATGGCGCATGCGCCTCGGGACCGTCCCTGGATTGCGATGACGGCAGCGAGTGCACCAATGACGCCTGCGATATCCTTGAGGGGTGCGTCCACGACAACCTGGGTGACGAGACCCCGTGCGGCTTCGACGACACCACCTGGTGTCAGGCCGGGCAGTGCGTGGCCAAGGAGTACTGCGGGGACTCCATCGTTCAGCCGGGCGAGCAGTGTGATGACGGCAACCAGATCGACAACGACTCGTGCAGCAACACCTGCGTGTTCTCCGGAGCGGTCGACATCACCTTCACCACCTGCGGCGCCACCGGACCCACGGGGCCGAACGAGCCGAGCTGCGAGAACGAGTACACCGAGCCCGTCCAGACCGGCGACAGCCTCACGGTGATCGACGGCATTCAGTACTGGACCGTCGCCGTCTCAGGCACCTACCGAATTGAGGCCTTTGGAGCCAAGGGCGGTAATGACGGTGGAAACGGCGCGCGTATGCGAGGCGACTTCAACCTCAACGCTGGACAGGTCTTGAAGATCCTCGTCGGGCAGCAGGGACTCAAGGCTCCCGCCGAGGTCGGCTCGGGTGGTGGCGGCGGAACCTTTGTCGCTACGGACAGCAACGAGCCCCTGGTCATCGCCGCGGGCGGCGGGGGCACGGGCCACAACGCCGCCTACAGCAACGCCTCCCACTCCCTGGGTCAGTCCGGTGAGAGCGGTCAGCCGGGCAACCTGGGCCAGGCTGGAGACGGCGGAAGCGCTGGAAACGGCGGCGGCGCCAGCCACACGACCGGCAATGGTACGGCCAACGGCGCGGGCGGCGGTGGGTTCTACACCGATGGCGGCTCCTCGGACGCGGGTGCGGGCGGCGCCAATGGTGGTCAGGCCTTTGTGAACGGCGGCGTGGGCGGAAACAGCACCGGCGGCTTTGGAGGCGGTGGAGGCTCTGACCTCTTCATCTACGGCTGTGGCTCATCGCCGCACGGAGGCTCCGGCGGTGGCGGCTACTCCGGCGGTGGCGCGGGCGGCAACAACTGCAACGGCTCCGGTGGCGGCGGCGGCTCCTTTAACGTCGGCGGCAACCCCGACAACGCCACGGGCGCCCACGGTGGTGACGGGCGGGTGACCATTACGCTGCTCTAGGGCTTCGAGCGCGCGGCCTCTACGGCCTCAAGGACGCGCATGTAGAGCCACTCTTCGTTTGTGAGCATCCAGGGCTCGTACTCCGCGCTCGAGCGCGCGACGAAGCGCGCGGCGCCAGGGCTCACCGGGTGGCTCTCGTAGAAGAACTCCGTGAGCTCCGGGTCGTCGAAGCCATAGCCGTAGACGGCTCTCGGGAGCTCGCGACAGCGGCGAAGCTCCGCGTCGCTCATGGCGCGAAAGGGCGCGGGCTCCGCTCGGGCGGACAAGGCGATCCAGTGGCCCGCCTCGGACACGACCTCGTCGATGGGCGGGCACCCAAACTCGGGAAGAAGGGGCACAGAGCCCGCAGGCTCTTGCTCCAGAACAACATCTCCCGAGGGCCTCCAGTCCCGGCCCTCCAGGACCAGATCTGTCAGGTAGACATCCCCATGATTCGGGTCGCGCATTTGAGTGTAGCTCAAGACCTTGAGCTCCGCAGGCAGCGTCCAGGCGTAGGGTCGAGCGAGGGTACGGATGGCGAAGATCGCCTTTCCTATGGGTCCGCTCCACAAGCTCCCAGGGCGGGTCACGACCGCGATACGCTCCGAGCCCAAGTGAGTCGACCTCCCAAACCGGTACGTATTGCGGACCTTCTGCACCTCGCGCGGCGCGAAGCTCACCTTGAAGGTGTGCACGCGGCGCACGGCGCGACCGCCGAGCACCCCGCGCGGCGCCCGTCCCTTGCCCAGCTTGACCTCCTTGAAGCCGACCCAGGTCCTGAGATCGAGAAACGAGGAGCCCCCGCGGGCTCCAAGAAGCGCGCAGGACTGTAGGGATCGGGCGCGACAGGCGAACTCGGGGAGCGCGAGCTCTACGGTGACCGGTTGGTCCGTCGGGTTCTCCAGCGTGTAGACCGCCTGGACCCTCCAGCCCGGCGCGGGAGAGCGAGCCAGTGCGCCATCCTCAAGCGAGATGTGCTGGGAGAGCACATGGATGGGCGTCTTCTTGAGCGGGAAGAGGACCGCGCCCTCGCCCCCATACGTCCCCGTGCTCGCGAGCGTCGCCGGAGCCGACACGAGCGAGAGCGCGAGGATAAGGGAGAGTCGAAGCATCAAGGCGCCTCCCGAAGCAGGGGACGGGTCAGGCAGGTCGGCCCTCCGGTCCCCGGGATGGAGATCTGGGCGCCAGGATAAGTCATCACCTCCACGCCCGCCTCCTCGAGCCGCCGGTTGGTGTTCCTGTTCTCCGCGATGGCGATCACGCGGCCTGGCGAGAGGGCGAGGACATTGCAGGCCAGGGTGTCGGCCTCGCTGGGGTCGATCTCGACGAGGCGAACGCCCCGCGCGTCCAGGAGCTGAACGAAGGGGACAGGCAACATACGCAGATCGACTAGAGCCAGGTCGGGCGCCACCGGGCTGATGGCGCTGAGCAGATGGAGGCACTCGCCGGGCCCGTTCCAATGGGGCATAGGCACAGCGATCACCTCGTCTACCGAGTCTCCCAGGAGCGCCCTGAGCTGCCGGACGCCCTCCTCGTTCGTTCGGTAGGTGAGTCCGACCGCTACGGTGCGTCGATCGAGCCAGCAGACGTCTCCGCCCTCGAGCCGGCCCTCCCCTTCGATACGCCCCAAGACGGGCCAGCCCCGCTCGTTAGCGAGGCGCTCAAGCGCCGCGACCTCATGGCGGCGAGCCGCCTTGCCCATGGAGCCCAGGATGATCCCTTTGTCGGCCACCACAGCAGGGTCGTGGGTGTAGATCGCGTCCAGGGTCGTGTCCTCGCAGGGCGGCAAGAAGACCACCTCAGCACCGCTCGAGCGCAGCAGGGATAGGAAGACGTCGTAGTCTTCCAGGGCCCGCTCCAGCCGCACCGCGCCCCCGTAGCCCAGGCTCGCGGACTGGGCGTCGATACGTCCCTGATCGCCGTAGGCATCTCGGGCGTGCTGCACCAGCACGCACCTGAGATCCTCGACCATGCTCTGAGCGCCAAATGTCACCACGCAGACCTCCTCCCGAAGATGATACGCCGACGAACCCAGAAACGAGAATGAGTCCCGCAACTCGCTGAGATCACAAGGATAGGATACGGTATTAACTCATCCGACAACCCTGACCCATGAGCGTCTCGCCACGACCGCCTCACGTCTGCGGTGAGAAGCGACACCTGGGTGTTCCCTCGTCCACGGGCGGCGGAGCAAGGACGACATCTTATGAGCGCCACGTCTGCGGCCTCCTTTCGCGCCTCACGCCTCATGGTGTGGTTGCTCTTCTATGCGGGCCTCTTCGTCTGCCTCGCCGTCGGTCTGGTCATGGGCGGCCAGGGCCTCGATCACTTCTCCGAGGAGGCCACGCGCACCCTGGGTCGTGGCGAGATCCTCTTCGCCGCCGGCCGCCTCCTCTTTGGTCCCATGCTCTTGTGGGTGCTCAAGGACGCCTGCCTGGCCGTGTACGGCTTCAAGGATCAGGCCATGGCGCTCCGAAAAGAGATGAACGCCCTGGCTTCGAGACCCGCGGCGAGGGCCTCGGCCGCCGTCGTCCGGCCCCCAGCACCCTGGCAGTGCCCAGCGTGCGGCGCCGAGAACGCCATGGCGGACACGAGCTGCTCGGTCTGCGGCGTGGCCTTTAGCGCGTAGGTCAGCGCCCTCGCGCCGGCGGCGCGAACTCAGGCCGCTCGGAGCCCGGGAGGTGACCCAGCGCCCTGTCCTGATACCAGACCGCCCAGCCAGGCTTTCCGTTTCTTGGCGACGGAAACACAAAGAACCCCTCAGGTCCCCAGATCGGCGGCGACGTGCTCAGGGGCTTCTCGGCGCACCCGCGACGCAGCTGATACATGGGGTCCAGCGTGAACTCTCCTCCGCTAGGATCGACCGGCTCCAAACGAAGCACGTAATATTCAGAGAACGGACCGAGCCAAAATACATCGACACGGCTCGCCTCTGGGATCTTCAAATCCTGCACTCCGTTCGCGTCGCGGCAGGCGACCTTTGCAGCTTCCACATCGTAAGCGTCTTCATCCGGTGCATCCACTACGACGCTCAAGCGAGAATCGGGCATGCCAGAAAGCGGCTCTAACGCCCTGGGTCGGATCTGCCATTCGTTGTTGACGGCAACCTGATCAAGCGGACTTGCCGAAAGGCCAATAAGCGAGCTGCTTGAGAGCCTCTTCGCCTCCCATCGCTGAGCTCGCCCCGGAAGCGCCAGAGTCCACTCCGTGCAGCCGCCGACCTCCTCATCCCATCCGGGGTAGATCAGGTGGCAATCGGCGAGTTGAACCTGGCCCTCGCGTCGCAAAATCAACCGCGCGAACTGAGCACTAGGATGTTTGGCGCGCCGCTGGATCTTTTTGCAGTCACGAAAAGATATGGGTTCAGGGTAGTCGAACCCGTGGGAACTTGACTTGCAGTCGTAGGTCTTAAATAGCGACTTGGGCGGGACCTTTATAAGGACCTTATTACCGCCCTCGATGCTCCAGGCTAGCCGCTTCTTCGTGAGCACGAGCAGGCGCTCTGGTTTGACCATCGAGGCGAAGAGCACCGGTGAGCGAAACTTGTGGACGCGCTCCTCGACCATGCCGTAGGCGACGAGCCGGTGAACGTGGACGCGCTTGCCTACGACCTGGATAAGCCGCGCCTGGGCGTGGTCTTTGCTGGTGAGCTCCACGCGGACCGTTTGAGTCTGCTTCTCCTTGAGCTTCAGCGCGCCCTTCCACTCGCCCTTATCGATGTTCCGAACGGTGATCGATCGGCTGCACAAAGGCACGGTGAAGGCGCCCGGGGTCGTGCCCAGCAGGCGAC
>CALCNF010000631.1 GCA_937897815.1 uncultured Pseudomonadota bacterium
ATCGACGACAGCTGTTTCCCAACGATCAGCGAAGAGTCACGCCAGGAGCTGATCATCCTCTCCGATCCAGAGACGCTCACCGACGAGTACGACGCTCGGGATCGAATCGAGGCCATCGCCAAGATCTTCGAGGTCGAGCCCGATCCCATCGGCATGTTCTCCATTGTCTACCGACACATCACCAACAACGCGGTCCAGTCGGTGGAAGACGGTATGTACGTGCACCCTGAGTGGACCCGCCACCTGATCACCGCGTTCGCCCGACGCTACATGGTGAACCTCCACGGCCACCTGACCGGCGGCTACGTGACCCCGCAGTGGACGAAGTACTACCGACTCTCGCGCAACTGCGATGTCGGCCGCGGGCGCGTCCTGGGCGTCGCCATCGCGACCCACCTGATGGTCGACCTCGTCTATGCGCTCGAGGACGTCGAGAGCATCTCCAAGCACGAGGACGACTACATCCTGTTCGGTGAGGTCTCCCTCTGGGTATTCCCCAACCTGGTCGAGGATACCTTGAAGTTCTACGACGCCGACGTCTCCAACCTCCTCAAGGGCTTCTTCTTTGGAGACTGGGTCGACGCCGTGAAGGGCACGGGAACCGCGACCACGTTCATCTACCAGGCGGTCCGCATCAACTCCTGGCGAAACAGCCAGAACCTGTATGCCTTCCCTCGCTGGATGGTCGACGCGGACGTCCGCACGGGCTGGGGAATGGCCGAGCTAGGTCTCGCCGTCCTCGACGGGTCCGGGGCCCTCTAGGGACCTCCACAGACCCCGCTCGGCAGGCCGACCACTGAGATGGTGGTGCCAGCTCCGAGCGCCGACCTGCTTGTACGTAAGTTGCCGGGCCTGCCGAGCCCGGCGACTTGCGTATGTGGTGCCTGGGTTCCGGAGTTCTTGTGCCGGGACGACCATTGAGCCGGACTTTGCTGTATCCTTCCGGGAGCATTCACGCGCTTGGGGGGTATCTGGGTATGTGGCGGAGAATCCTAACGACCGGAATCATGGTCTTGATGGCGGGCTGCGGTACGGCGGCGACCGAGACCGAGACGGGACAGACGAGCGACGCGAGCGCGGACGACAACACGATCGTAGAGCTCGACGGCGGTATCGTAGGGGCTGACGACGTAGGCGCCCTGGACGGCAACGCCGGCGTCGACGCGGGGGAGCTGGCCGACACACAAGCCGACATCCCCATGGACACCGGGCCGCCGCCCGAGTGCCTCGAGGACGCTCAATGCGAGGACGATAACCCCTGCACGGATGACCGGTGTGTGGAGCAGGCTTGCCTCTTTGAGCCGAACGAAGAGCCCTGCGATGACGGAGACGCCTGCACCCTCAACGACGTCTGCTCCGAAGGCGCGTGCCTGGGGCCCGACGCCCTGGACTGTGATGACCAGAACGCGTGCTCCGTGGACAGCTGCAACAACGACACCGGCTGCTACCACTGGTTCATGGTCACCCAGGAGTGTCGCCCCCACATCGTGGTCGACTATCCGGAGCGCGCGGCGAGCCTCCTCTGGGAGGACCTGAGCGAGCCGCAGATCACCGTCACCGGGACCGTGAGCAGCGGCGCTGGGCCCATCACCGAGCTGCTCTTTAACGGTGAGGCCGTCGAGTTCGGGGAGGATGGCAGCTTCAACATCGCGTACACGCCGACGGTTGGCGGGAACACCCTGGAGTTCGACACCAAGGACGTGACGGGCTCCATGCGCAAGCGCGTTCAGTCCTTTCACTGGGCGCCCGGCTACCTGGATCCGAAAGAGGAGGCCGTCGAGTTCCCCTGTGATGGCGTGGTCGTCGACGACGTGTGCATCACCGCGTACCTGCCTGAAGAGGAGCTCAAGTGGAGCCCTGCGAACGAGAACTGTAAAGCGAGCGGCGGCACCCTTGCGGTGCTGACGTCGAAGGCGCGAGACGAGGCCGCCCAGGCGCAACGTCAGGACGTATGCGGCGACGCCGCCGCGTGGATCGGGCTGAACGACAACCTGAAAGAGGGCAACTACGTTTGGGTGGACGGGAGCCCGGGTGAAGGCCCCTATGAGCCCATGCAGGAGCCGGGGCTCATCTCCGGGTTCTCGGGCGATCCCATCGAAGGTGACGCCGAGGGCGCCGCCGGCCTCATCGAGGACGGAGGAGCCCTGCAGGACGGCGTCGTGGGCGCTGGCGCCGATGGTGGCGCCTACCTGACGAGCAGCCCCGGAGGCCCAGGGACCGACTACCTCGATGAGGGAGAGCCGGTGGCGCTGGACTACGACTTCGGAGAGGAGGTGACCCTGGGCTCCCTGTACATCGGCCTCTACGGCTACGCCGACGGCGCGGGCCACCCGGACTCGGCCACGGAGTTCACCATCGACCTGGGCACGACTCCAGGAGGCAGCGAGGTCGCTGAGGGGCTGGTGGTCTCCGCAGACCTCAATGGCCCGCCAGGGCAGCTCCTCTTCCTCGGGGCGGAGTATGTGGCGTCTCACGCGCGCATCACGGTGACCGACAACGGCTACAGCGAGGGGGCCGACGGCGGCGACCGCGTGGGGCTCACAGAGGCCTACTTTCAAGCGAACGCCGTGTACACCAACTGGGCTGCGGGAGAGCCCAACGATTGGAACGACGACGAGGACGTCATCGGTATGTATGGCACGGGACAGTGGAACGACTATTGGGGAGACAACTCGCTTCCCTGCTACATCTGCCAGAAGCCCGCGTCGGTCCTGGAGTACACGGGGTACTCGGATCCGGGCATGGGCATCTACCTTTCACCCGACCTGATCGACGATGGTGACCATCAGCTCCCCGCGGATGACCTGGGCACCGTCTTTGAGATGGTGTTCGCCGATTTCGATCTGGGTAAGGCCATCCCGAGCCCGGCGGCGGAGGACCTCGATGTCTCGGGCGGCACCTACGACCTGTTCATCGATAACCTCGTCACGGACAAGCCGACCGTCGGCTTGATGACCATGGAGGGCGGCTGGGCGCTGAACGCCGTGATAGCCAACGTCCAGGCGGGCGTCCTGGCCGACAAGAAGTCGGGCGGCTGGCTGCTCCCTGGGACGATCACGGGCACCATGTACATTGATTTGATCACCATCGACGCGGACGTGGTCTTCAGCGTCGATGAGGCCCACCAGCTCGTCGCAGAGATCGAGAACGCCCAGGTCACGATTGAGGGCGTGAGCATCGACATCGACGGCTGGCTGGGCGGGCTGATCGAGGGCCTCATTCAGGACTCTTTAGACAGCCTCGTGAGCGACATCGAGTCCACGCTCGGCACGGAGCTCGGCAACGCCCTCGCGCCCATGCTGGTAGACGCTCTGGGGACGCTCGCATTCGGGTTTGAGTTCGAGTTGCCGTCCTTGAACCCCGAGGCTGAACCGGTCCAGATGTACGTGGCGACCGACTTCAGCTCGGCTGACTTCCAGGAGGATGGGGACACCCTGGCGCTTCGCTCGGTGGCGGTGCCCGCGACCTCGACGATCGATCACCCGAGCCTCGGCGCGCCCGCGCGCTCCGGGTGCGGCGTGGCAGAGCCCGGACTCTCGACCCTGAAAGAGGCTCCCATGGAGATCGTGATGAACGACGACACGATCAACATGATCCTCTACTCGGCCTGGCGCGGCGGGTTCCTGGAGTTTGACCTCCCACCCGAGCTGCTTGGAGACGTGGACCTGGAGTCCTTTGGCGTGAACAACCTGACGGCCCAGGTCAGCGGGCTGCTCCCGCCGGCCGTGAGCGACTGTGCTGGAGAAGACCTCACGCTCCACATCGGCGACGTGCAGGTGACCGCCTCCATGGACTTCTTCGGCTCACCGCTGGACATGGTCGCCTACGCTTCTTTCGACGCGAAGTTCGAGATCATGGCGAGCGCTGGGGAGATCAGCTTCGGGGTGAGCGACATCGGGAATGTCCGCCTGGAGTTGACCGCTGAGCAGGACAACCAGATCGAAATGGAGGACGTCCTCGTCCTGCTGCTCAAGGAGAACCTGGTGCCCGCGCTCACGGACGGTCTGAGCGGCGACTCCCTGGGAGGGCTGGCCATCCCTGATATTGAGCTGGACGTCGGCGGCGTGCCGCTTCAGGTCGGCATCCAACCCCTGTGGGTTCAGCGCGCCGGAGGAAACAACATCGTAGGCGCTACGCTCGGCGAGGCGCCGCCCTCGCCTGCCGTGGATGACCTCGCCGAGGGCGACCTCATGAACTGGTCAGCCGAGTGTGAGCAGGAGTGCACGGCGAATCTGAGCGCGGACGCAGAGAACGCCATGGTCGGAGAGGTCGCCGTGCGGGTCGACGCGGAGGGCGCTGCGGATCTCTGGATTGGCGTGAGCGCGCCCGAGGGAGCGTCATGGAGCCTGGACGCGGAGGGCGCCCTCGAGACCATGCTTCGCACGTCGACAGACGACACGGAGGCCTGGGTGCTCGATCCGGCTATCGGGCATCCGGTGATCGAGCTCAGGGACGAGAGCTGGAACGTCCTCGCCATCGCGCCGACCGCGAACCTGCTCTCCCAAACCCAAGACACCTGGCAGCCGCTCACCGTGCCGATGGAAGCTGGAGAGCCATGGGTTCAGACCCAGGACCCAGAGTTCGATATCGCCACGGTCATCTGGGCGGGCGTGTACATCAACGGCGTAAGCGACCAGCCGTACACGGTCTGGATTGACGGCATGTCCTTGCCGGTCGCGGACGCCCCCTGAGCGAAGGCACTCCGAGCGATAGCCCGATGAGCACGACGCTGATGATCCACTCTTCGGGTCTCTCAAGCCGACAGTGGGGACGCCTCACCGAGGCGCTCCCTGGCCCATGCGTGGCGCCCGATCTCCACGGCTACCCAGCCGGTCCACAGTGGGACGGAGGGCCCGCTTTGAGCGCGGATTTGGCCTACCTGGTCTCGACCCTCGATGACATCGAGGGCCCCATCGACCTCATCGGCCACAGCTATGGAGGGTCGCTCGCGCTGCTGCTCGCGCTCGAGCGACCGGAGCGCATCCGGAGGCTGGTCGTCCACGAGCCCGTGCTCTGGGGCGTCCTGCTCTCCGACGGTCCCCCGGAGCTGGCCGAGGCGGTCAACGTCTTCGCAAAGAGCGGCTTCATCGGCGCCGAGGACGGGGGAGGACCCGCATGGATGGAGGCGTTCGTAGACTACTGGAACGTGCCCGGGGCCTGGTCAGTTATGGCGGAGCATCATCAGCGCTCCTTTCTAGCGGTCGGCAAGAAGGTGTTCGCCGAGGTCATGGATCTCTTCCACCTGCGGAGCCCTGGAAGCGACTTTGATGGGCTGAACATGCCGACCCTCATCACGGTGGGGGGCGCGACCACTCCGGAAGAGGCGGCCGTGTGCGAGGCCCTGGCTGCTCGACTTCCATCTCGGACACTTGAGGTCTTTGACGGTGGCCACATGACGCCCCTGTCCCACGCGGGCCCGTTCAATGATGCCGTGGTCCGCTTCCTGGCCTAGCCCGGAGCGGACGACTGGACCTGCGAACGGGGCTCTCCTATCGTCTCGTCCATGAGCACACCAACATGGAACAATATCGAGACCGAGCTTCAAGATGGCGTCCTGCGCGCCTGGCTGAACCGACCCGAGAAGGTGAACGCGCTGAACCACGAGCTGTGGTTCGAGCTGGAGGCTCTGGCCCGCTGGGCCGACGCGGAGTCATCCGTCCGAGTCCTGGTCCTCGGTGGTCGTGGAAGAGGCTTCACAGCGGGCATCGACTTCTCCCTGGTCCTCGCGATCACCTCCGAGGTGGCCAGTCTTCCTGACGGGCAGAAGCAGGAGGTCGTGCGCCAAAAGATCGTGGCGCTCCAGGGAGCGTTCAGCGCCTTCGAGGCTTGCAGGAAACCGGTGATCGCCGCGGTCCACGGCACATGCTGGGGCGCCGGGATCGATCTCATCACGGCCTGCGACATTCGCTACGCGACGGGCGACGCATCCCTCTGTATCAAGGAGGTCGACCTCGCCATTGTGGCCGACATCGGGACGCTGCAGCGGCTCCCCACCATCGTCGGAGAGGGCCCCACGAGAGAGCTCGCGCTCACGGGACGAGTCTTCGACGGCCTGGAGGCAAAAGAGCTGGGGCTCGTCACCCAGACCTTCGACTCGCAAGAGGCTCTAGAGGCGGCCGCGCTCGAGACGGCCCGCGTCATCGCCTCCAAGTCTCCCCTGACCATCCGCGGCATCAAGCAGGTCCTGAACTACTCCCGCGACCGGAGCGTCGAAGAGGGTCTCGACTACGTGGCGACGTGGAACGCGAGCATGCTGCTCTCGGCGGACGCCATGGAGGCCGTGAGCGCATGGATGGAGAAGCGCCCAGCGGTGTTCTCCGACTGACATTATCGAGCGCCCGCTCGCCGAGCCTGGTGGTCTCCTAGAGTCCTGACAGCAAGAGCGGTAGACTGGGAACCTCAAGGGAGGGCCTAGCATGCGCCTGATGTTCGCGGCATTGTTGATACTCTCGCTCCTCGGGAGCGCCTGCACCAACGTGGAGAGCGCTGGGGAGGTGGTCGTCGACGTCTCAGCCGGCGGCGACGTCGGCGCTGACGGCGTGAACCAACCGGACCCGGATACAGGCGCGAGCGACGGAGGATCCACCACCGACCTCGCTCAGGATTTTCAGGGCGGGGACGCAGCGCCTCCGCTGGAGGACACGAGCTCGGAGGACGCGGTGAGCGAGGACTCGGCCACGGACGCTGTGGTGGACGCCGCCGCTGACGTGACCGCCGACTCCGTCGTCGACGCGGCACTGGACGCCACGCCGGACATCCCTGAAGGGTGTGAAGACGGCGGCTGCTTCATGCAGCCTTGCGATGAGCCGAGCGACTGCTTCTCCGGTATCTGTGTGCCTCACCTGGGCGGCAAGGTGTGCTCGGAGACCTGCGAGACGACCTGCCCGAGCGGCTTCATCTGCAGCC
>CALCNF010000632.1 GCA_937897815.1 uncultured Pseudomonadota bacterium
CCCATGAACTTCAAGACCTCGCCGCCCTGCTCCCAGACCGCCTCGGTCATGCAGTCGAAGTAGGCGTTCATCACCTGGATCATCGGCTTCGATCCGATGCGCGCGGTCATGGCCGTGAAGTCCCGCAGATCGCACAGCCAGAGTGCCGCCTCGATCTCCTCGCCCTGCCCTCTCAAGATCTCGCCCGCCAACACCCTTGAGCCCGTTTCGCGACCCAGGTAGGTGCGCAGCACGGTCTCCGCCAGACGCTGCGTCTCCGTGACACGAATCAGCAACTTCAGGACGGGAAAGAGGCGCTCGAAGCCGGCGATCTCTACCTCGGTGAACCCCCCGGACCGGGTCGTGTTGAGGGTCAACACAGCGATGCCCTCCCCGCCATAGGGGATGGGAAAGCCCGCGTAGTCGGTGTGGCCGGAGGCCTGAAACTCTTCGAGGACGGGAAAGGCGTCATCGAGCTCGCCCTCCTCCAGGCGATAACGGAGATGTCGACGCTCCTCCACCAGAGACCGAATCGGGCTGTTGATGTAGGTCGCCGTCAGGGTGTCCTCGCGTCGAATGGGGACCTCGAGCGCCTCCTCCTTGGTCGGATCCCAAATGACCGCGTAGCCCGCGATCTCCGGGTGCAACGCGAAGACGCCCAGGTTCACGCGGGCCAGAGGCAGCCCCGCTGCGTGAAGTTTACGCGCGAGCTCGCCCGTGAGCGCTCTGAGGCTCGTGTGTTGGTCGGCGCTCTCCAGCAGCCAGGCCGCGATTTGTTCAAACACCGCCTGCAACGAGGCGCCCTCCATAGTCAGCGACTCAGTATGCGTGAGCCGCAGAGCGTTCTCAACGACCGAAGCCCAAAGCCAAACCCCATAGGGGCCCTCCTCTTCGGGCGTCGCGGGCAACGAGCGCCACCATTCGTTCGTGGACAAGCCCCGCCCCGCGGGTTAGGTCCCCCCTGCTCGACCGATGGCCTCGCCAGGTCTGGCCCCCCCAGCACCAGTGCCAGGCGAACTCCATTGAACAGCTTCGAATCTCTTGGGCTCATCGAGCCCCTCCAGCGCGCGATCGCGGACGCGAACTACGAGTCCATGACGCCCATCCAGGCGAAGGCCATCCCCCCGCTTCTTGAGGGGAACGATGTCCTTGGCTGCGCCCAGACGGGGACGGGTAAGACGGCCGCCTTCTTGTTGCCCATCATCGAGAAGCTGGGCTCCGAGGAGCTGCCCGACAAGCCTGTGATTCGCGCCCTGGTCCTGACCCCGACCCGTGAGCTCGCGGCTCAGATCGGCGACAGCTTTGAGACCTACGCAAAGTACCTCGACCTCCACTACCAGGTGATCTTCGGCGGCGTGAGCCAAAAGCCCCAGGTCAGCAGCCTGCGCAAGGGCCTGGACGTCCTGGTCGCGACGCCCGGACGTCTGCTGGACCTCCATAACCAGGGTCACGTCGACCTGAGCGAGGTGAGCTTCTTCGTTCTCGATGAGGCAGACCGGATGCTCGACATGGGCTTCATTCACGACATCCGAAAGGTCCTGGCCGTGCTCCCGAAGCGGAGGCAGAACCTGCTCTTCTCCGCGACGATGCCCGACTCGATCGTGAAGCTGGCGAGCGGCTTCTTGTACGAGCCTATCCGCGTCGAGGTCGACCCCCAATCCACGACGGTTGAGCGGATCTCCCAGACCGTGATGTACGTGGACAAGAGCGACAAGCGCCGACTGCTCGTGGACATGCTCTCGCGACCCGAGGTCGAGAGCGCCATCGTGTTTACGAGGACGAAGCACGGCGCCAACCGGGTCACCAAAGAGCTGAGTAAGGCGGGGATTGAGGCGGCGGCCATCCACGGCAACAAGAGCCAGGGAGCCAGACTTCGCGCGCTCTCCGGCTTCAAGTCCGGCGACCTGCGCGTGCTCGTGGCCACAGATATCGCGTCGCGCGGCATCGACGTCGACGGCGTGAGCCACGTCTTCAACTTCGAGCTGCCCAACATCCCGGAGAGCTACGTGCACCGAATCGGACGCACGGGCCGCGCGGGCCGCGAGGGCATCGCGATCGCCTTCTGCGACGACACCGAGAACAGCTACCTGCGGGACATCGAGAAGCTCATCGGCCAGCGGCTGGAGATCGACAGCCAGCATGAGTGGCACTCCGAGCGCGCGCGGACCTCGACCGAACCTCCGCCCAAGCGCGGACAGGGCCAGGGGAACCGTGGCGGCGGTGGCGGCGGAAACCGCGGCGGCGGCCGGCGAAAGAAGCCAGGCAGCGGCGGTGGCGGCGGTGGCGGCGGTCGTCCAGGCGGCGGTGGCGGGAGCCGCGGACGTCGGCGCCGGAGCCGCAATCGCGGCTGAGCCAATCGCCGGGTAGCGGTCGTCATGGGCCCACGGCTTGCGTGTTCGAAGTCGAATCGCTCCAATAGGGTCCCACACCCTCTCTCCTGGAGACCCGATGAAGCCCGTCCTGTGCACGATTTTGCTGAGCCTTGGAATGTTGTTCGTCACCGCGGACGCCCGCGCACACTGTCAGGTGCCGTGCGGCATCTACGACGACCACGCCCGAATCCACGCCATGCAGGAGGACGCCTCCACCATCGCGAAGGCGGTCAAGAAGCTCAATGCGAGCGCCGACAAGACCGACGCCCAGAGCTTCAACCAGCGCGTGCGCTGGACGAACACGAAAGAGGAGCACGCCTCCCGGATCATCGAGGTCGTCTCGACCTACTTCCTGACCCAGAAGATCAAGCCCGTAAAAGAGAAGGCCAAGAACAAGGCCGCCTACAAGGACTACATCGACCGGCTCGTGGCGTGCCACAAGGTCATGAAGAAGGCCATGAAGAC
>CALCNF010000633.1 GCA_937897815.1 uncultured Pseudomonadota bacterium
CCTTCTCGCCCTTGTCTCCGGTGTCTCCCTTCTCGCCCTTGTCTCCGGTGTCTCCCTTCTCGCCCTTGTCTCCGGTGTCTCCCTTCTCGCCCTTCACGCTGTCCGAGATGAAGACGGTGCCGTCGCTGAGCGTGAGGACCAACTGGTTCGAGTCGTTCAAAGCGATGTTCTCGACCGAGACTCCCTGGAGCCCTGTCTCGCCCTTGTCTCCGGAGTCTCCCTTCTCTCCCTTCTCTCCCTTCTCTCCCTTCTCTCCCTTCTCTCCGGAGTCTCCCTTGTCACCTTTGAGCCCGGTCGGTGCGCCGATCCAAGCGCCTTGCGCGTCCATGACGGGGGCACCATGAAACAGCAGGTCTCCCGCTTCGCTCAGGCTCAGCTTGCCGAGCACCTCCGGCGTGTCTGAGAGAGCCAGGTAGCTGCCAGAGAACGCGACCTCCGCGAGCTCCGCGGTGGTCACATACTCACCGTCGACCAGCGCGGCCTCAAGCTCCGCTGGGCTCACGTTGTCTTGCGCAGCCAGGCTCTCCTGGAGGGCCTCGGGAGTGATGCAGATCCCGGGGAGCTCTTCTTTCGTGGGGAAGCTCTCCGCCGGTTGTCCGCCCAGGGCGTCAGCGTCTTCAGCGAGGCCGGCGTGGGCGGCCCGCAGGGCGAAGGCCGCGGAGACCACCTCTTGGCGAGGGCTCGCCTCAGTCCCGTCATTAATGACGATGCCAAGCCAGAGCGCCTCAGGCAGGCTCGAGGCCTCAATGGGTTCGATGGAGCCAAGGGTGAGGGAGAAGAGCCCCTGACGGATCTTCACATCCGAGTGGGTCTCCTCCCATACGGGGGTGCCCCCCTCTGCGTCGCCATACAGACGCAGCGTGATGGCGAAGGGGCCTCCCTCGCAGTCGTCCGCCGAGGGGCACTGGACCGGGTCGCCCGCTACGGTCTCCAGGTACCCCTGGTAGTGCATGCGCTGCGGGACTGTAGCCGCCGCGTTGGCGGCGCTGAGGAACACGGCGAGGGCGCCGAACAACAGGATGAAACGACTCACTTTGAGCCTCCTTTCGGTCCCCGGAGGCCCGGGGTGATCACGTACTTGTCTGTGCTGCTCTTACCGATGAATCGCGGCGCTCCGAGGGTTCCCATAAAGGCGTGGTCAGGCGTCACGCTCAGGGGCGCGCCGCCGTCGCCGACCAGTCCTCCACGTAGAACGTAGGTGCAGTCCTCATCGGTCGCGCCGTCACAGTCCTCGTCGAGGCCGTCGCAGATGTTCGACTCTCGATCCAGGGCGGCGCCGACGCATGAGCCGCCCGTGCAGGTGTCCGTCGGCGTGCACGGATCTCCATCATCGCAGGCGAGCCCGTCGACCGGATTGAAGACACAGACGCCGTCCTCGCAGGAGTCCTCCGTACAAGGGTTGCCATCCTCACAGCTGCGCTCGGCGCAGCTCTGCGTCGCCGCTCCGTCTTCCTCGATGCCCGTATCTGGACCCACGGCGCCGCCATCTGGAGCGGGGTTCGCGATGGCGATATCCGCAGCGCTCTGAGCGGTGTCCGTATCGGAGCACCCCATCAGCGTCATCGCCATCAAGAGGGCCCAGCAGCTTCCAGGTCGGCACATTCGCACGGTCGTCGTTCCCCCGCTTACCGAGCGCAGGATACATGGTGCGAGACGCCAGGGCTATCGAGCGCGCGGCGCGTTATGTCCCGCAGAACGTCCTGAAGCAGGAGGTGAAGGACTGCGCCGCTGGCAGGGCATACGAGGCAAATTCGGCGGACTCAGTGAAGGGGCGCTGGAGCACCTGAAGGAGCGTGCGCACGGGCTCCAGATCCCCTGCGATAGCGGCCTCAAGGGCCTCCTCCACCTTGTGATTCCGTGGGATGTAGATGGGGTTGTGCGCGTCCATGTCCTCCCCGATCGCCTCGCGGCTCATGGACTGGGCGTCCAGGCGGTCGCTCCACCGGGCGATCCAGCTGTTCAAGCTGGCTGAGTCTTCAGCTGCCGAAGGGATGGATGCGCGTTCGCCTCGCGCGACCGCAGAGAGCCCACGCATGGACATCGTGTAGTCGAGTTTATCCTCCTGAAGCACCTTGAAGAGGTCGCCGATCAGCGCCACGTCTTCCTTCTGGCTCTCTTGGAGCCCGAGCTTCCGGAACATGCCGGCCAGCCACCGCGCCTCGTAGTGGGCGGCGAAATCCTCGAGCGCTCCTTGAGCCAGCTCGACCGCTTCCTCCGTTGCGCTGGCGATGAGCGGGACGAGCGTGTCGGCGAATCGCGCCAGATTCCATTGCCCGATTCGGGGCTGGTTGGCGTACGCGTAGCGACCCGCATGATCGATGGAGCTGAACACCGTTCCCGGGTCAAAGGTGTCCATGAACGCGCAGGGTCCATAGTCGATGGTCTCGCCGGAGATGGTGAAGTTATCGGTGTTCATGACCCCGTGAATGAAGCCGACTTGCATCCAGCTGGCGATGAGATCGGCCTGGGCACGACCGACCGCGCGGAGCAGCTCGAGGTAGGGGTTCTCCGCGTCACGCGCCTCTGGGTAGTGTCGCTCCATCGCGTAGCCCGCCAGCTGGCGGATTCGCTCCACGTCGCCTCGGGCCGCGAAGTACTCAAAGGACCCGACGCGCAGGTGACTCGAGGCCACACGCGTGACGACCGCCCCGGGCTGGACATCTTGCCGGTAGAC
>CALCNF010000634.1 GCA_937897815.1 uncultured Pseudomonadota bacterium
AGAGCGCCAGCGGCGAGACCCGAACGGTTCGCGCAAAGTGGGTCGTGGATTGTGGGGGGATCTCAGGACCGCTCACGCGAACCTGCACCACCCGCGAGATGGATGAGAAGCTTCGGAACATCGCCCTCTACGGCTACTTCCGGGGGGTCGGATGGAGAGACGAGCTCCAGGGCCCCCCCGAGCTTCGAAGGACGTTGATCCTCACACATCCACGGGGGTGGATGTGGGTGATCCCCATCGGCCTGCATGAGGCGAGCGTGGGCTTCGTCACGTCCCTCGACACGTGGGGAGAGATGAAGGCCGAGCGCGGAGAGCGTCTGGATCCAGAGACGGTGTATCGAGAGGCGGTCGCGGAGCTGCCAGAGTACGAAGCTCTCTTCGGCGAGGCCGAGATGTTCGACCATCGAGGAGACGGTCGCATGGTCCACACAATTCAGGAGTTCAGCTTCAGCGCCCGTCCCATCTGGCAACCTGGCTGGGCCCTGTGCGGCGACGCGGCGGGCTTCGTCGACGCGATCCTCTCCGTCGGATGTTTCGTGGCGCAGACCCACGCCCAGTTTTTGGCGTACGCCCTGGCCTCCGTGCTCGATGGTGAGGATGAGGACTTGGCGCTGGGAAGTTACGCGACCACCGTCGCCGAGAACCTGGCCGCCTTCCGCTCCATCACCCATATGTTCTATGCCTACAACGCGACTCGGAGTGATTGGTGGCGAGACTGCTCGACCACCCTCAAGCAGAGCGCGCTGGTCCCAGACGCGACCGACCGACAGGCCTTTGTCGCCTTCGTGAGCGGGCTCGGAGCGCGCCACGCGCTCTATGAGGAGGCCATTAACTCTTTCGGCGGGCTCTTTCTCGTGGGCCTGGGGGACAAGCTCTTCGGCACGGAGTCGCTCTTCGACGAGGCGACGGCTGAGGACGAGGCGCGCGCAGCGCGGTCCACGATCGCCGGGGACCCGGTGCTTTCGTTGGTCGGCGAGCTTCAGGTCGAGGCGTTCGCGCTGCCCCACACGGGGACGGGCCGGCTCAGGCCGGTCGCCCGGATCTCGGAGCCGGTACCCGAAGAAGGGCTGGCCATCGCTCATCGACTGGTCGCGCCGGCCGCCATGGCGCAGGTCGTTCCGCTCTTTGATGGCCGCCGGCGGCTCAGTGAGGTCGCTCGCGAGTCCGCCGGAGACGCCGAGCCTGATGCGTGGCGACGGGAGGTCTACAAGCTGGCCTACCGACTCCTGCGAATGGGGGCTGTGCAGCCCGCCGCTAAGACCGGTGTTGGGGCGAGCGCGCCGTGAGCGTTCAGCGACAGCTGCGCGATGGGCTGCCAGAGGCGCGGTTCATCGCCGGCCCGGCGGAGGGGGGCGATGAGACGCGCGACCTGTGCCGCTATCCGACCGGAGAGGCGTTGCTCTGGGTCCGACCCGAGAGCTCACAGGAGGTGGCGTACGTCTTGAAGACAGCCGCTGAGTCGGCGACGCCGGTGGTGGCGGTCGGCGCCAGGACCGCTTATTGGTGGCCGCTTCGCTACGACAAAGCGATCGCCCTGGACACCAGCGGACTGCTGACACTCGAGTCGCCGTCGGACCCCGCGGAGCCCGTCTGGGTGGGCGCAGGCGTGAGCGTGAGGGACCTTGACGAGCACCTCAGAGCTCGGGGGATGACGCTGCCTTGTCATCCCGACGCCTATGGAGACACGTCTGTGGCGTCGATGGTCGCCACCGGCTTTACCTCTGGCTGCGGCGTAGGCGCCTCGGACCTCGCTTCCTTGGTCGCGGGCCTCAAGGTGGTGCTCGGCACTGGAGAGGTGCTGACGTGCGGCGCTTCATCGGCGCTCGGCGCAGCCCCGTTCTTGCGCGGCGGCCTCCCCGATCCGACGAGCCTCTTCTTCGCGAGCGACGGAGGTCTCGGTGTGATCACGGAGGTGGCGGTCCGACCGCAGCGAGCCTGCTCGCTCGCGCGGTTGACCTGGACGCTGCCCGCCAACACGGCTGGCCTATTGGCCCATGGTAAGACCGCGGAGGCGTTGAGGTCGCGGGGGCTGTACGAGACCCTGCGCGCCGTTCAACGCTGGGACCGTGGAGGCGAGACGCCGATAACGGAGGTCGACCTCATACTGCGCGGGGTCACCGGAGAGCCGGAGCTCACGGAGCGCGTGGCGCACGCGACTGAGGTCATTCGCGCCACCGCCGGCGTGGAGCCGGAGTGCAGGGAGCGCGAGAGCCCAGGGGACGACGCTCGCGTGACCCGCTGGGCCGGCGAGCCCGGAGGGGCCTGGCGCGAGCTGGGCGGGTTGCACCTGGCTGGCGTGGACGTGAATCTCGCGTACGGAGACCTGGCCGCGACCCTCGAGCTCTCCGACGGGATCCTTGAAGAGGCTCGTGGGCTCCCTTGGTTGAGCCTTCGCCGGGCGCTCTATGGGGCCCATGACCATCTCAACCTAGGCCTCCATTTTGCGCTGGAGGCGCCGCCAGGTGCGCCGACCCCTGGTGCCCATGAGCTCGTCGCGCGCAGCCTCGAGCGGCTCAGCGCCCTCGACGTGGTCCCGTATCGTTGGGGCCGGCTCTGGGGTGCCGCTCTGGAGGAGAAGCTGGACCCGACCTACCTGAGGGTCGTCCGCGCGATGAAGGCCACGTGTGACCCCGCCGGGATCCTGCACCCCGGCGCGAGCCTTTGGGGCGCCTGAGTCGTGGACGAACGCGAGCTTCTGCGGCCGAGCCGGACACGTCCGGACATCGAGTGGTCGATCGCCTTGAGTCAGACCGCGCGCTCGGAAGATCGCTTCGTGGTCTACGGGCTCGGTCGGGAGGCCATGCTGCGCTACCTGCAGCTGCGAGGTGTCGAAGGAGAAGCGCTCTTCGCGCGGCTCCTCGACGATCATGGCCCGCCGTTTCAGGTCGCAGTGGGCCAGGATGGAGCGCGCACGAAGGCCTATTGGTTTCTCGAGTCTGAGGACCCCGCTTTCTTTGGCGTCGACCTCGTAGATGGGGTGCCCCGGGCGGAGAAGCGTTACCGCCTGCTGGACGCGGACGAGGTGGAGGCCGTGCTTGACCCGCGCCTGCACAGCACGGTGCGGTGGCTTCTAGAGCGCCCCGAGTTCGCTGGTGTCCGGCTCCTGCACCTGGTCGCCCTCAAGCGCGAGGCGAGCGAGCCCCTGTATTCGGGCGTCCACGTCGGCTTCAATCCTGATTGGCTCGCCCTGACACACGAGGACCCCGCGCTGCTCCAGGTGCCCCTCGTGGAGACCTTCCTCACGCGCCTGGGCCT
>CALCNF010000635.1 GCA_937897815.1 uncultured Pseudomonadota bacterium
CGACGCTCACGCGACGTCCGCGCGTACTCGAGCGTTGACGTGCGCCCGCTGTGTGCGCTACTCCGCCCGCGGCAGCCTCTACGCCGCGCCCCCCGGAAGGAGAAGCACATGAGCGACCAGACGAGCGTGATCTTCAAAGGACGGATCTTGTTCCTCACAGAGGACCTCGACCTCCTGCGCCAGCAGCTGGATGGCCAGGACCTCGCCTGGAACGAGGGGCTCTCCCTGATCGATAACATCTCGACCGACGAGATTACGCCGGGCTGGGTCTGCTTCTACTACGACGAGACCCTGGGCGAGTACACGTACGTCGGCCTGCGCGGCAAGCAGGTCGAGCGCAACGACATCAGGTCGGGCGGCTTTGAGGTGATCGTGAGCGGCAAGTCGAAGGGCTGCGGTAGCAGCCGAGAGACCGCCCCCTACTCTGAGAAGGCCGCAGGGATTCGCCTGGTTATCGCGAAGAACATCGAGAAGATCTACGGGCAGAACAGCCAGAACATCGGCCTGCTCACCTCTACGGACTTCGGGCTCATCCCCAGGATCCTCGCGGGAGAGGCCATTCCGCTCAGCGAGTTCACCGATGGCCAGGATCCGATCAGCGTCGCGATCATCGAGGCTGGTGGGCTCTTTGAATACTCGAAGCGCCGGATGGCGGGACAGGTCAGCCCACCGGCGATCACGACAGGCCCACGCCCCATGACCCTGGTTGAGAAGGTCATCGCCCAGCACACCGTGGTGGACCTGGCGAATGACGAGACCGGCGTGTCCTCGGTGGAGCCGGGGGACGCTCTGTTCGTTCGGGCAGGCGTCCGCTTCTCCCACGAATACGTGACCCCGATGGGCGCCTCGCTGTTCCGCGCGGCCCTCGGCAAGGAGGCTCGCGTCTCCGAGCCGGAGTCGGTCTACGCCTTCCGTGACCACCTCACCTTCCTCGGCGAGGTCATGCCGGAGAACCAGCTGCGTATGGGCCTGCTCGATCGTGCGAATGGCCTTGCAGACACTCAGGTGGAGTTCACGGAGGAGCAGGGGATTCGTCTGTTCGGTGAGGTGGCGGAGGGCGGCTCGGAGGCCATCTGCCACAACGCGGTGCTCGACGAGCTCGTGACGCCAGGCGACGTCGTCGTCGGGACGGACTCCCACACCTGCACGGCTGGCGCTGTCGGCGCGTTCGCGTTCGGGGTTGGCTCCACAGACATGGCGAACGGATGGTACACGCGGGACTTCCGCGTGAAGGTCCCCCAGAGCGTGCGGTTCAACCTTCACGGCGAGGTGCCGCCCGACTGCTCCGCCAAGGACGTCATGCTGCAGGTCATGGCCACCGAGTACATTCGCGAGGGCAAGGCCATCGGGCAGGTGCTGGAGTTCGGAGGCTCGGGAGTCACGAGCATGAACCTCGATGAGCGCGCTACGCTCACCAATATGGCGGTCGAGGCTGGCGCGTTTACGGGGATCATCGAGGTGGACCAGCGGGCCATCGACGAGCTGGCCGCGATGCGGGGGGTTCGCTCGGAGGACATCGGCGGCACGATCCTGCAGGCCGACGCGGACGCCGAGTATGTGGCCGTGTTCGACATTGACCTCACGGCGCTCCGTCCCATGGTGGCCACGCCTGGCGACCCGAGAAACGGCATCGAGATCGAGCGAATCGACGAGAAGATCGAGGTCGATATCGCGTACGGAGGCTCCTGCACGGGCGGGAAGCGCACCGATATGGACCTCTATGCTCAGGTCCTGGGCCAGGCGGTCGCGCAGGGGCGCCAGGTGGCCGAGAACGTGGACCTCTACATTCAATTCGGGAGCCAGGACATCCGACGCTACGCTGAGGATCGAGGATACATCGATCTGTTCCGCAAGGCGGGGGCCCGTCTGGTGAACCCCAGTTGCGGGGCGTGCATCAAGGCTGGGCCGGGGGTGAGCTTGAACGACTCCCAGGTGACGATCAGCGCCATCAACCGCAACTTCCCTGGGCGAAGCGGACCCGGCGATGTCTACCTCGGGAGTCCCCTCGTCGTGGCGGCGAGCGCTCTGGCTGGCTACATTATCGAGCCGAGGGAGCTCGAAGGCATTCTGAACCAGGCTCACTAGAGCGCTCTCGTCGAAGAACAGAGAGGCTCAGGAGGATCGAAGACGATGGTGCGGCTAGCCGTGGGGATGTGCATCGTGAGCGCTCTGTGGGGCTGCTCGCCTGGTGCGGGGCTTCCTGGATCTCGTCCGACCGCGAAGACCTGGCCCAAGACGATGACGGAGCGCTGTCAGCGCCTGGAGCCGCTCATCGAGCGCGCGTCGCGTGACCGGAAGGTCGACCGAGGCCTCATCGCCGGGATCATTCGCGTGGAGTCGAGCTTTAGGCCCTGGGTCGTAAGCCACGCCGGAGCCATCGGGTTGATGCAGGTGATGCCGCGCAACGGCAAGAACCTCAAGTGCGGTCCCCTCGACGACCCGGAGTCCAATATCGCCTGCGGCATCACCGTGCTCGAGGGTTTCCTCAAGGCGTACAAGGATGACCTCACCTATGCGCTCAGCGCGTACAACGCCGGTTGGAGGATGCCCAATAAGGCGAAGAAGGCGGGGACCCTCCCCGCCAACTTCTCTTACGTGGAGAAGGTCATGTCGGCCCGAGCTCACTACCTGCGTCATGGGTGCGAGCTGTGAGTGAGGCGACCCTCGTCGTCGTCGGGCTCGTCGCGCATGGAGATGATCGCGATGGGGCGCCCACATGGGTAGTCACGCGTCGAGGCGAGGACACGCACCTCCCGGGCGCCTGGGAGCTCCCTGGAGGAAAGGTCGAGCCGGGAGAGCAGCCGGAGCAGGCTCTCGCGCGGGAGCTTCATGAAGAGCTGGGCGTGACCCTCGAGAGCGCCGCGCCGATCACCTTCTCCTGGCACGCCTACCCAGAGCGAACGGTGTTGATCCTGTTCTACGCCGTGGGCCTGAGTCATGAGAGCCCGCCGCCGACCGCGAGAGTCGCGAAGGAGCTCCGTCTGCTCAACCGCGAGGAGCTGTTGAAGCTGGAGATGCCCCCCGCGAACGCTCCGTTCATGCGCTGGCTGGAGAACCAACTCCCCTGAGTCGCAGCGGGACACACCTGGGTCTGTCCCACGCGTCAGAGCCCACGCCTCCAAGAGCTGCGCCATCCAGGCCCAGGCAGTGCGGGGTACGTGTGTGGCACGAGGCTTGCTCCGCTTAAGCCTCACGATGCACGGGAGGGCCTATGCGATGCACGTTCGTGATGATGATGATGGTCGTAGGGGCCTGCCGGCCTGAGATCGGCCCTCCCCCCCACGCCGCGCGATGGTCGGAAGGCGTGTACCCCCTGGGCTCGATCGCGGAGCTGCAGGGGCCAGTCGCCAGCTTGAAAGCAGCGGACTGCGGTTTTCCACTTCAGGTTCAGTCGATTCTCCCTGACCCTGTTCGGGTCCCCGATCGTGACGGGGAGTGGGTCGAGATCATTCACTATGAGGTCGAGCTGCTCGATCTCCGAGGCTGGACCCTGAGGGCTGGTGGTCGAGAGCGAAGGCTCCACTCGGCCCCACTCTCCACAGGTGAACGCTTTCGAGTGGGCGGCGTCGTACGCCCCCTGAGACCGATCAGGCTTCGCAACCGGGGCGGGGCCGTTCAGCTGATTGACCCATGCGGTTTGGAGATCTCAACGCTCGGCTGGGGGCCGGACCATGGCGTCCGGCTTCGACCCGGCGAGCGCGTGACACGAGACCCGAGACCGGCCCTGAACGAGAAAGCCCCGCCCGAGAACTCTCAGGCGGGGCTTTACCAGTGGCTGCAGATGGATTTGAACCATCGACCTAACGATTATGAGTCGTTCGCTCTAACCCCTGAGCTACGCAGCCGTTGGGTTGAGCATCTAGCCAGTAGGTCGCTCGATCGTCAACCAAGAACGCTCAAGCCCCCCGGTTAGAAGACCTGCCCGACCGCGACGACGAGGGAGCCCGCGAGGGTCGCGGGGACCGCCAACTGCCCTCGATCGAGGACCGGCACCCCGTAATCGATGGACAGAACCATGGGCTTGAAGCCGGCGATCCTGTGGTGGACGCGGAGGCCATACCCCAGGCCCCCAAAGATGCCTCTCTCCTCCGCAAGATCATTCATGTTGTCCGTCACGGACGCCACATCGGCGAAGAGGACACCATCGAGCCACTCGATCCAACTCAGGTTCAAGAAGCTCACGCTCATGTCGTTGAACAAGCGGTGTCGCCACTCCAGGCTCCCAAAGACACGATGTCGCCCTCGTGCTGCGTATGGGTCGATCGCGCGAACCCCGTTGACGCCACCCACTGGCCACTGTTGCGCGTCCAGCACGTCTCCCCAGTGAACACCGACCTGGAGTCGACCAGCGAGCACGTGACCTCGCCC
>CALCNF010000636.1 GCA_937897815.1 uncultured Pseudomonadota bacterium
CCGTCGAGCCGTGGCTCGCCTTCACATCATCGTTGTCGATCTCAAGTTGAGGCCGGGTGTGGGCGAAGGCGTTGTCGGACAGGAGGAGGGTGTTGTTGAGCTGCTCAGAGGCCGAACCGTTGGCCCCTCGTGCGATCAGCACGCGCCCCACGAAGCCGCCGATGCCCTTCTCATCAGCGACGCCCTTGTAGTAGGCGCCGCTGGTCGTATGGGGCGCGGCGTGCTCCATCTGTACGTAGTGGTCGAGGAGCTCCGAGCCGCGCGCCAGGTAGAGGCCGTCGAGGGAGCACTCCGCCCCCGGCTCTTCCAGCCGAACGTGAAGGTCGGTTCTCGCTACCGCTCCGCCCAGGGAGAAGACGTGGGAGCTCAGGTGGCTGTCCCGCCCCAGTCGGGCGCCGACATGGGCCTTATGGTTCGCCTCTTCGGACGGTGTGACCAGCTGGACATGTCGTACGCGAGCGCCGCCGGTCGCGATGATCTCGGTCACCGCGTTGGTCATGGCGCTCCCCGCGTCCAGGCTCACGAACCGCTCGACCAGCGTCGTTTCGCTCAAGGGCTCAGCGCGAAGGAGCAGCCGTGGATGCCCCGCGGCCTCACCCGGGACGGCGATGTGGATCACCTCGATGGGGTGCTCGCAGACCGTCGAGCGACCCACGTCCAGTGCCAGCCCATCGACCAGGTTCTGGGTGTTCAAGGCGACGAAGGCGTGATCCTCGCTCGTGGCGATGGAGCCCAGATCGTGCAGCTGGGTCTCGGAAAGAGGGCGCGCGCTCACGCCCTCAGGGAGGTCGCCTTGGGTCAGGGCGCTCACCAGCGTTCCGCCCACGAACACGAATCGCGCACCGCCCTCGGGGGCCGGGCTCAGCTCGCTCAGGCGCCGCTCGACCGCCTCGATGAGGCTCGCGTCTGGCTCCTTGAGCGCTCGGTCACCGAACCGCGCGAAGGCCTTGGTTGAGGTGTATCGCCAGGCTTCGTGCTTTCGCGTCGGGAACCCGAGGCGCTCGAACGCCTCGCCGCCTGTGACGGCCAGGTCCGTGAGCGAAGTGGGGATGGGTGTTGCTACCATGGGAGGCCTCTTTCACCGCTATGCTGCGGCGATCTCCTGGGCGATCCAGTCGTACCCACGGCTCTCGAGCTCCTGGGCCAGGCTGGCGTCTCCGCTTCGCACAATCTTCCCGTCCATCAAGACGTGCACTCGGTCGGGTACGATGTAGTCGAGGAGGCGCTGGTAGTGGGTGATGACCAGCATGGATCGGTCCTCACCACGCAGAGCGTTCACGCCGGTCGCGACGGCCTTGAGCGCGTCGATATCCAGGCCTGAATCCGTCTCGTCGAGGATGGCCAGACGGGGATCGAGCACCGCCATCTGCAGGATCTCATTGCGCTTCTTCTCGCCGCCCGAGAACGACGCGTTCAGGTCGCGGTTGGCCAGCGCCTTGTCCATATCGACCAGCTTGCGCTTCTCCTCGAACAGCTCGATGAACTCGTAAGCGTCGAGCGGGCTCTCGCCACGGGACTCACGGATGGCGTTGGCCGCCGTCTTCATGAAGACCTTATTGGGGACTCCGGGGACCTCTACCGGGTACTGGAAGGAGAGGAACACGCCGGCTCTGGCCCGCTCGTCTGCGGAGAGCTCGGTCAGGTCTTTCCCGTCGAGGAGAATCTCGCCTTCGGTGATCTCGTATCCCGGGCGTCCAGCGATCACGTAGGAGAGCGTGCTCTTACCAGACCCGTTGGGGCCCATGATGGCGCTGACCTCTCCGGCGGAGAGCTCCAGGTTGAGGCCCTTGAGGATCGGTTGGTCGCCCACGCGGGCGTGAAGATTGCGGATACTGAGCATGAGTCGCCTCTGGCG
>CALCNF010000637.1 GCA_937897815.1 uncultured Pseudomonadota bacterium
TCCAGGCGCGGCGGATGCTCGAAGACGACCGGGCGCGCGCCATGGTCGTTCATTTTCATGACCAGCTCCTGGAGACCGACACGGTCCTCGGCATCTCACCCGCACGGCGTGTCTACGGGCCGAGCTTTGGTCTTGAACCGGAGCCACCGCTGGACACGACCGGCGATGAGACCTGGCCCAGCGTCCTGGGACCGATCCGGCGCTCTCTGCAAGCCGAGACCCGACTCTTCGTAGAGCGCACGCTCTTTGACGGCGCTGGAAGCCTGCGCGCGCTGCTCACCGACAACCACGGCTATGTATCTGCGGCCACCCAGACCCTCTACGGTGAGGGAATGACGCTCCTCCCTGGCCCGACGGAGAGCGTCGACTACGGCTTCATCGCGGCCTCGGGTGGTCAGAAGGCGACCCTCACCCTGTATCCGGCTGAGTTTCCCGAAGAGGAGCGCGCGGGGGTGCTCACCCTCCCCTCCGTCCTCGCGGTTGGCGCCTATCCGGTGCATCCAGCGCCCATTCTCCGAGGCAAGCGAGTCCTGGAGCGCCTGATCTGCCAGGAGTTGGGGGCGCCGCCTCCGAACGCCGAGGCGGCCGCGCCGCCCGACTCTGAGCTCGCGGATGCGACGAACAGAACGCGAACAGAGATCGCCACGAGCCCGCCCGAGTGCTCCGCGTGCCACAACGTCCTCAACCCTCCAGGTTTCGCCTTTGAGGGCTACGACGCCATGGGTCGATTCAGGACCGAGGACAACGGCCTGCCCGTCGACGCCAGCGGAAGCTTCACCGTCATCGGTGGCGAGACCTTCACCTTCGAGGACGGCGTGGAGCTGAGTCACCAGCTCAGCGAGAGCGACCGGGTCCACGACTGCTACACCCTGCGTTGGACACGCTACGCGACGGGCGTACATCTGGAGATGAACGCCCCCGGGATGGACGCGCTGCGCGCGGGCTTCCGCTCCGGAGACAAGGTCCGAGAGCTCCTGGTCTCTATCGCAAGAAGCGATATCTTCCGGCACCAGCCCGCGGGGGTGACGCCATGATGCGCCGACGCGACTTCTTAAAGCGCCTGGGCCTTACAGGTCTCGCCATGGGTCTCTCGCCGCTCGCCTGGGATAGGGCGTTCGCCGAGGCCAGGCTCGCGGGGGCTCCCAAACGGGTGATCTTCATCTCCCACTGTCATGGCTGGCCTTACGACGCCTGGAAGCTGCGACCGCCGGGAGTCGACGTGAGCGCCCCCTGGCAGGTGAGCCTGTCCGACCTGAATCTGGAGAGCTTCAGCCA
>CALCNF010000638.1 GCA_937897815.1 uncultured Pseudomonadota bacterium
ATGACCAACATCGAGCACGTGCTCCTCCCGCTCGAGGACATCGGTGACCTGGCCCAACAGTTCGATCTGATCCACTGCCATGGTGTGCTGCATCACCTCGCGGATCCGGTCGAGGGTCTGAGGGCGCTCGCGTCGGTGCTGAAGCCCGATGGTGCCATGAGCTTGATGGTCTACGCTCGTTACGGAAGAGCCGGCGTCTACATGCTCCAGGATCTGGGACAAGAGCTTGGCCTTCCCATGAGCGAGTCGACCGCGGAGATGCTCCAGGAGATGTGCACTCTGCTCCCTGATGGGCACCCGTTCCGGTCGCCTGAAAAGGACCCTCAAGAGCTGCTTCCCCTGGCGGAGATCATGGACCTGTTCATGCATCCGCGTGACGTGTCATACGACGTCGCGGGTGTACGTGAGCTCGTCGAGAGCGCGGGGATGCGTTTTCACCGATGGATCGCTCAGGGCCCCTACTCCGTATCGTGTTCACCGTACGCGGGAAGTCGAATAGGTGCGCAGCTCAGCAGTCTGCCCGCCTGGGAGCGCGCGAGCGCCATGGAGCTCCTGCGAGGCACGCTCACCACCCATGACTTCGTCGTCACCCACCCGGGCCGCGCCACCGCCGATGAGCTCTTCTCCGGCATGCAAATGCTCGAAGCGATTCCGGGCCAGGCGGCGCACGTAGAGCTGGAAGAAGAGGGGGAGTTGGTGACGATCTTCTCCAGGGCTACGCTCCGCGAGCGGCCGACCGTGGTGCAGCGCAGGAGCGACCTGGGCGCCCTCTTTCAGACCTTTGGAGGGGACCAAACGATCCGCGAGATTATCGAGGAGGAGCAGCGGCAGGGACCGAACGAGCATCTCGCGCGCTGGGTGCTGGAGACCTGCCGAGCCCTCTATGAGGCTGACCTGATCACCTTACGATTGCCGGCCAAGGGTTGAGCGGGCCTCATGGAGCGTCCACCCTGGCTCGTCCAGCCCTTGCCGCGGCCTCCGGTCTACGGGCAAGGTGGTGAACAGGCGTCACCCGAGGGCTGAGATCATGGCCAAGAGATACGAGAGGCTGGAGATACGAACGTTGGGTCGTCGACTCTTCTTGAAGGTCGGCGGCGCGGTGGCCCTCTCCACCCTGCTACCAGCGTGCGCAGAGCCCGAGAAGGTGACCAGCCCTCTCGGACCAACGTCCGACGCCGGTCAAGGCGACACCGCGTCCCGAGCGGCGCTCGACGGAGCGCCCGGACCGGACACCAGCGAGGTGTTCGCGGAGGACACCGCCGACACGCTGGGCCCGCCCGACCCTTGCGCATCCCTCGATCCGGATCCGCTGGGCGGGGGCGCAGACGCCTACCCCTGGGAGTCGGTGGAGCCGCCCGCAGACGCGCTCGCCATCTCCCCCATTACGGACAACGCCTCTTTCTACGTGACCTCCTACTTCGGCGTGGCCCAGATTGACCCGTGCCAGTGGCGGCTCTCCCTCTCCATACGCGGCGAGAGCGTCGCCTCC
This sequence comes from uncultured Pseudomonadota bacterium, assembly GCA_937897815.1. Classification (GTDB taxonomy): domain Bacteria; phylum Myxococcota_A; class UBA9042; order PHBI01; family CALCNF01; genus CALCNF01. Next base: position 1,490 of record CALCNF010000638.1, read on the forward strand.
ATGGATCTCGAGAGCCTCCTGGCCCTGGAGGGTCAAGAGCGAGAGCAGACCCTCCAGTGCATCGAGTCGGCGCCAGGACTCATGAAGATGGACAACGCCATGTGGACCGGCATGCCCCTCACGGAGCTCCTGGAGATGCAGGGGGTGGAGCTGGACGAGGCGCTCACGGGTATCCGGCTCCTCTCGGCTGACAGCTACGAGGTCGGCCTGCCCATCACGGAGCTGCAGACCCCCGTCTGGCTGGTCTGGAAGATGAACGACGCCCTCATTCCGCCCGAGCACGGCTTCCCAGCGAGGCTCCTCACGCCTGATCGCTACGGCTGGCAGAACGTGAAGCAGCTCATCGAGATCGACTTCGTAGAGGGCGATCCCAGCCCCGAGTACCAGAAGGCCTGGGCGACTCACTATCGCCTCCAGGGGCTCATCGCCAACCCGGAGACGATCGCGCTCTCCGAAGACGGACAGACGATTCGCATCCTGGGTAAGGCCTACGCTGGCAGCGATCCCGTCACCTGGGTCGGCGTGAGCACGGACGGCGGGGAGACCTACGAGGACGCGGAGCTCACTTACGCTCCCGGGCCTGACCGCTGGGCGCTGTGGCGGTTTGAGTGGGAGCCGCCCGGTCCGGGCACCTACACCGTAAAGTGCGCCTGTGAGACCGCGAGCGGCACGCGTACCAAGAGCTCGCCCGGGCAGATGTTCCCCTTCGAAGACGGGATGGCGGTCTCCATCGAGGTGGCCTGAAATGCGAGCTCTGGTGACGCTCTCCCTGTTCACCCTCATGGCTTGCGGTTCGACGGAGCCCTCCAGCTCCTCAAATGTCGCGGGACCGATCGCAGACGCCTCCACCGGCGACACCCCTGGGAGCAGCGGTGGCGACGCGAGCCTGGAGGTCTCGGACGCTCCTGGAGAGACGACCGTCCCCAGCGAACTCGACACAGGGGGAGCCGCGCTCGACGCCCTGACTCTCGACGCGTTGGACTCCGATGCGCTCGACGCGGGAGACGTCTTCGCGAGCGTCGAGAGCCACGTGCTCGTCACCGACAACACGGGAGAGGCCTTGCTCCTCGACAGCTCCTTTCTGGGGTACGAGCCGTATGTGTTTGGCGCCGAGGTCTATGGCGACATCCTCAAGCTCTGGGCCTCGGAGGGAGATACGAAGATCGAGTTTCTGGTTCGACTCGAACAGAACCCTCTGCCTGGCTCGATCACGCCCGGCCCGCCAGGGGGAAGCGCTTGGGTCTTGATGCTCCTCGGCGAGGAGAACGCCTACGTCACCCAGAAGTCGGTCGGCGCGATCGAGATCGAGCTCTGCCCCAGCGAAGTGGGACAGCTCCTGACCGGAACCTTCGAGGGCATCCCCATGTACTCCATGAGCGGACTGTCGACCGCCAACTTCAAGATCAGCGGCTCTTTTGAGCTGCTCCTGGGATCCGTGAGCGGCCAGACCTACTGCGCTCCCTGACCCCGATACCGGCGAGGAGCCTGAGGCCGTTGCCTCGGCAGGGAGCCCTGTGACAGTCTCCAATCCACCTATGACGCTGAGGTCCGGACCGCCATGAACTTCGACAAGCTCTACAAGTCCCTGGTGGTGAGCGGCACGCTTCTGGTCGGCGCGTGCGCGACGGCGGGCGGAGCCGGGACCGCCGCGTCCTCTCCTGCGCCGGATACAGACCGCTCGGCGAGCCAGGATGAGACCCTGGACTGCAGGAGCTTGTGCACAGGCCTGGGCGATGACAACGCCGTCTGTCCCGACCCG
>CALCNF010000639.1 GCA_937897815.1 uncultured Pseudomonadota bacterium
CGATCAAGAACCGGGGGTCAGCGCCGGACACCCACTCTCCGGACGCCTCACGAGGCAGGTATCCACGGCAGGGAACGCCCTGGTAGCTTGAGAAGAGAATATTGCCCTGGTCATCGCTCGCCGCGCTGAACAGCCCGCTCCCTACGATGCCGCGGGTCGCCTGCCGAAACGACTCTACGTCGTCTACCAACCCAAGCTGGTCGAGGGCGTCGAGATAATTGGTGGCGTCCAGCGCCGCATAGTCGAAGCTGACCGCCGTGATGACACCGTCTCCATCCACGTCGGCCGGGATGACCAGGTTGCCCATCATGTTCACGAGGGACTGACCCGGCTCAAGCTCGACGTCTGCCTCCGCCGAGTGCCCCTCAACGTCCGCGATCCATCGGCCGTCGAAGGTGGTCCAGCGCTTCCAGCTCTCCGTGCGCCCCACGCTGCCCAGCGCAGGAATGTCTGCGACCTCGTAGTCCTCGGCGAAGGTGTTCAGGGGTCGCTGTTCTCCGTCAAAGAGGCTCGTCGCCGGCAGCCCATCGGCGTCGAGCGTAATCTCCTCTCGGTACCAGTCCGTGATGTCGATGACCGGGTTCACCTGGCTCCACGCGATCTTGCCGTTGGTCCCCACGGCCAGAACCGGAAGGCCCGTCATCAACATGCCCAGCTGCGCGATGTCTCCATCTCCCAGCAGCTCCGTGTCCATGCCCACCTGGTAGAACAGCGGCGGGATCGAGAGCTGGAGACGGCCGTCGCCAGCCAACAGCGAGGCTCCATCCGTAGAGTGCGACCCCGCGACGGCCCAGGCGTTGGATCCGAACCCGGCGCGCTGGTCCCGTTGGATACGAATCTGGAAGCGCTCAAGGCGTTTGGCCAGGCGCTCCATCAGGCCCTGTTCGGCGCGCTGCTGCCACACCTTACCCTGGGCTCCGGCGCTCTGCCCGGGCTTTGGCCCCTCGGTCAAGCCGTCCGACGTCTCCAGTCCGAGCCCCTCGCTTGAATGCGCTTCGAAGAGCGCGCGCAGGTCGTTGGTGATGTCCTGCAGGAAGCCCTCACGGCGGATCTCATGGGCGGGTCCTTCACCGGGGTAGAGCTGCGACAGGCCCGCCAGCTTCGCGGTTCGCCCCACGTCGCCCGATTCATACGTCGTCTCATACATCACCACCGCGACCATCGCGCTCACGTCGAGCGTGGTCCAGGGCCTCATCAGCTCCGCCGGATCGGGCGATCCGAGCAGCGGCGCGGCCAGCTTGAGCTCACTTGGCGGCTCGAGCGCTCCGGCCTTCACACCGTCGACGTAGGCATTCAGCCCGCCCACGAACGCCGTCATGTACTCTTTCATAGCCTCCGAGGCATTTGCCTCGAGCCGCTCGGCCACGGCGCGGACACCGGTGCCGCGAGCCTCCAGGTCGTTCTCCAAGGCGCTGTCTCCCAGGAGTTCGCTGATCGTGCCCAGGCCCAAGCGCCGCTGAAGATCCATCACAAAGAAGCGGTCGCGCCCGAGCAAGAAGCCAAGAGCGCGCCCGAGGTCAGCCCGGTTCTCAGCGTAGATGTGCGGAACTCCCATCTCCGTCCGAACGACGTGAACGTTGGCAGAGAGGCCGCTGAGCGTGAAGCTCTCCGACGCCTCGATCGCCAAAATCGGATCCGCCGGGGAAGCCGTCGTGACGTCGCCGTCCAGCGCTCCGTCCGCGACGACCTCGGCGCTCGCCACATCGCCACCCGTGTCCACAGGCGTGTGGGTCGACGGCGGGTCTTCTCCGCAGGCCGATAGAGCGGTCGCGAGCGCGAGGCCCAGGATGAACTTCCAGAGTTGGTGGTGATCCCTCATTTCCCTTCTCTCATCGATTCCGCAGACGCTCTCCCCTTCATGGGTATAGCGACCGAGGTGCCTACAGCGAGTGTGCGTGTAACGAGACGTTCGCGCATCTGCGATAGCCGGTTTATCATTCCCGCATGACGTTTGACGAGGCCCTGGAAATCCTGGAGATGTCTCCGCGCGAGAACCCCGAAGCGGCGCGGCGGGCCTACCTCTTGCAACTCCAGCGTAATGGGCCGGAGGTTCCCCCAGACCTCTACGAGCGTTTCACCGCTGCTTACGACCTCCTGAAGAACGCCGACGTATGGCCCTCGGTGACTCCTGAGGAGGACTCGCTCGCGGACCTCAAGCGCGAGGCGGCCGCGCGGCGCGCGCGGAGAGGTGGGCGCAGCGATGCCGCTGGAGAGGGCCGGATCATCGACCCGGGTCGTGTGCCGCAGCGAAATCAATCCAACGCCGAGACGCGGATCATCGATCCCGTCCGAGTGCCTCAACGAAGCTCACGGCGGGACCAGGACGACGAAGAGGCGCCTCGTATCCGGCGGCCCTTATCAGACGCGCGCCAGGCGGCCTCGACCGTCGTCACCCCTGTCGAGCCCGAACC
>CALCNF010000640.1 GCA_937897815.1 uncultured Pseudomonadota bacterium
CTGGGTCCCGTCCTGCAATCCAGCGTCCGAGTTGACCTCCGGATCTGCGATGTCCCCCGTCGGAGTGCCGCCAGTCCCCGAGGACTCGGAGCAGGCCGCGAGGCTCAAGGTGAGGAGCGAGATCAGAAGCGTGAATCGCAAGAGGGCCTCCAGGTTCGAAGCGCACCATAGCCCAGAAAGAGGCGCTCAGTCTCTGTCTTGCGTAAGGTGTGCCCATGCGGTTGTTCCTGCTCACCCTCGGTCTGTTTGCCCTCTCCGGATGCCTCCATGGAGGCGCGCCAGTCGTCCCCGACTTCGACGGCGGAGGCGCGCCTGAGCCAGACAGCTCCTCTCTGGTCGACCTCACGGTCGCAGAGGCGGGGGTGGTGACCGTGGCGACCTTCAACGTACGCCGCTACTTCGACATGATCTGCCACAGCGGCCAGTGCGGCGGCGCGGATGACTTTGAGCTGCAGCTGAGCCCCGAGGCCTTCGAGGCCCGAACCCAGCAGGTAGCCTCCGCCATCGACGCTCTCAAGGCCGACGTTGTTCTCTTGCAAGAGATCGAGAATCAATACGGCCTCGGCGTGCTCGCCGGCCGTCTCGATGAGCAGTTTCCGATTCAGGTGATGGGAGAGACCCACTTCCCAGCCTCTCTGGACGTCGCGATCCTGTCCCGCGGGACCCTCGTCGAGACCCGCACGCATCGGTCCACGACGGATCTACCGCTGTCCGATGGGAGCACCACCAAGTTCTCCCGAGAGCTCCTCGAGCTGCACCTGGAGATCGACGGCGCGCCGGTCGTCGTCTTCAACGCCCACTTCAAGTCCAAGTCTGACGATGATCCGGAGCGTCGCCTGGCCGAGGCGAAGGCGACTCGCCAGATCGTCCTGGCCACCGCGACCGAGCGGCCTGAGGCCGTGGTCGTGCTCGGCGGCGATCTGAACGACACTCCGAGCTCTCAGACCCTCATGGCCCTCGAGGGAGACGGAGGGCTCGATCGACTCGCCTCGCGTCTCCCCGTCGGACAGGACTGGACCTATCTGTGGGGCGGCGGATCTCAGGCGCTCGACCACCTCTACCTGGCCACGGGGGCCTCTGGCGCTCCGGTCGACGAGGGTGTCTTGATCGTGCGCGATGAGTCCGGGACATGGGGCGGCAGCGACCACGCGGCTGTTCGAGCGCAACTTCGAGCGCCCCAGTGAGGGGGCTTCGTGTGCTGAGTCTGCCCAGTGGGTATACTCGCCCTACGGGTTCTCGATCCTGTCAGGAGGCAACCGTGCTCCATGGGCTCTCTCGCGTCGCGCTGATCCTCCTCCTCCTCGGGGGGTGTGGAGAGGATCCCGCGCCCGAGCCAGCGCCGTCGGTTCCGGATGGGCAGGACGTCGCCGCGGACATTCCTATCCAGGACGGAGGCCAGGCCGACGTCGTTGGAGCCGATAGTGGACCGGATCTCCCTCCTGATATCTCGCCGGATGGGACCACTGAGCTCCCTTTGACCTATCACGGTCAGGCGCGCGCGATCCTCGACCAACGATGCGTCAGCTGCCATCAGTCAGGCGGCGCGGCGCCGTTCCCCATGGTGTGGGAGCCTAGCGAGTGGGCCGAGGGGCCCGCGTGGTGGACGGGTATGGCCATGGACTCCATCGCCACCGGACGCATGCCTCCCTGGTCTCCCGAGCCCGACTGTCGACCCCTGGTCGGTGACCGCTCTCTGAGCGCGGATGAGCGGGCCACGCTTGAGGCTTGGCAGGACCTGGGATTCCCCCTGGGAGACGCGACCGAGGAGGTGGCCGTTGAGCCCGCTGGGCCCGACGACGTAGAGCCCACCCTGGTGACCGACGCCGGGGCTCCTTATGTCACCGACAAGTCCAAACCTGACGACTACCGGTGCTTCCTCCTCGACGCGACCTTTGAGGAGCCACGGTTCGCCCGGAGGACGCGAATCACACCGGGGAGCAAGGCGGTCGTTCATCACGTGATGCTCTTCCTTATTCAGGAGAACAAGGTCGCGAGCGTCGAGGCCCTGGACGCCCAGGATGAGGGCCAGGGCTACTCGTGCTTCGGGGGGCCCGGGGTCAGCGCGGATTTCATCGGCGGATGGGTCCCTGGGACCGGGTCGTTCGACATCCCGGAGGGGACCGCCATGGAGATCCCCGCGGGATCAAGGCTCGTTCTTCAGGCCCACTACAACACCGTGTACCTCGATGAGGACCAGGAGGTCCCCGAGGATCTCACGCGGCTCGCGATGTGGCTCCTTCCCCAGGGAGAGGCGCCTGAGAGCCTGCTCTGGTTTAAGCCCTTCGTGAACTGGCAGATCGTCATTGCTGCCAACGATCCCGCCTCGACTCATGAGAAAGAGCAGACGTTCCCCTGGAACGGTCACGTGGTCGGCGTCGGTCCCCATATGCACAACCTGGGCACCGAGATTCGCGCCGCGGTGCTCGATCATGACGCGACGGAGACCTGTCTGGTTCAGATCCCCCAATGGGATTTCAACTGGCAGCAGATCTATCTCTTCGAGCCGGGCGATGAGATCTTTGTTCACGGACTGAAACGTCACCATCTCACCTGCGTCTACGACAACAGCCCGGAGAACCAGCCCGTGGTCAACGGTGTCCAGACCGAGCCGAGCGAGGTGGCGTGGGGAGAGGGCACCTTCGACGAGATGTGCGTGAACTACCTGCTGATCACCGCGCCCTATGAGGGCACGCTCCACGCGTGCGGGAACTTCCAGTGGTGTGTTGAGCAGTGTGGGGGCGACGTGGGCTGCGCCCAGGGATGCATGGAGGGAACCGGATTCACCTGCAGCGGGTGCTTGAACGAAGCCTATGAGGCTTGCGGCCAGGAGCACTGCGCCGAGGTGACCGAGGAGGCCATCTCCTGCAACGAGGGTTGCTTGAGCGAGGAGCTCGACGCGTCCGACTGCAGGGTCGGCCCGTGTCGCGACCTGTGGCAGGTGGCCCACGAGTGCATCGAGGACGTGATGTTCACCGAGGCGTGCGAGGCCCACTTTGGGCCGTGCGATCTAGGCCCTTAGGCCCGCGGTCGCGTCTTACACGGGCACTTCGTAGAAGGTGTACCACTCCGGGTGGGTCATGTCGGAGCCCTTCACGATCTCAAAGTAGCGCTCCTGGAGCGCCTTCGTGATCGGGCCCGGTGATCCGCTACCGATGGTTCGGTGGTCGAGCTCGCGCACGGGCGTGACCTCAGCCGCGGTGCCGCACATGAAGACCTCGTCGGCCAAGTAGAGGACGTCGCGGGTGATCGCCGCGCTGCGCACCGTGTAGCCCATCTCCTGGGCGACGGTGAGCAGGGTGTTGCGCGTGATGCCGCCCAGGAGCGGCCCGCCAAAGGGCGGCGTGTGAATCTCACCGTTGACCACAGCGAAGATGTTCTCGCCGGAGCACTCGGCCACGTAGCCCTGGACGTCGAGGAGCAGGGCCTCGTCGTAGCCGTCCATCAGCGCCTCGCGCTTGGCGAGGATCGAGTTCACGTAGTGGCCGACGACCTTGCCCTTGTGAAGCTGGGAGTTCACGTGGGGTCGAACGAAGGTCGAGGTCTTGATCCGGACCCCGCGCGTGAGCCCCTCATCGCCCAGGTAGGCGCCCCAGGGCCACGCGGCGATGGCCACGTTCGTTGGGTTGCCCATGGCGGCCACACCGATGGCGCCCTCACCCACGAAGGCCAGAGGCCGCAGGTAGCAGCTCTTGAGTCGGTTGGAGCGGCAGACCTTCAGGCAGGCCTCCATGATCTCGTCGACGTCGTACTCCATGGGGAGCGTGATCATCTTCGCTCCGCCCACGAAGCGCTCGATGTGCTCTCGGAGCCGGAACACGGCGCTGCGGCCGTCCTCTCGTTCGTAGACGCGGATGCCCTCGAACACGCCCAGCCCGTAGTGGAGCGTGTGGGTGAGTACGTGAACCTGGGCATCATCCCAGGGGATGAGCTCTCCGTTGAACCAGATGGTTTTCTGCTTCTCTACCATGAGAGGGTGTTCCTGTGTCGCTTGAGGGACCCGAGTCGTCGATGAGGGATCGACGTTCTTTGGGCATCTGTTCGGCAAATATTCCGAACGGATGCGGTCGTCATAGTACGAGGAGGCGTCCTACCTCAAGCCCGGGTCCGCTCCTATTCACACGATAGGCTTCAATCCACCCGATTTACGTTCGGACTGGTCTCCGATGGCGACCCCCGCTAGGATGCCGCCGGATCAGGGAGGCAACCATGTCGAAACGAGCCGCGATCGTGCTCGCAGCAGGCCAGGGCACGCGCATGCGCTCCGCGCGAGCGAAGGTGCTCCATGAGGTGCTCGGCCGCCCCATGGTGGGCTGGGTCCTCGACGCGGCGCTTGAGGCCGGCGTGGACGCCCTCGTTCCTGTCGTGGGTCACCAGGCCGAGGACGTTGAGGCGTGGATCCGCGCCGCTTATCCGGATACGGATCTCGCGTTCTGCCTTCAGGCGCAGCAGCTGGGCACGGGAGACGCAGTGCGCGTGGCTCTGGACGCGACCCGCTCAGCGGAGACGGCGCTCATCCTCTGTGGCGACACGCCCGCCCTCGACCCGGTCGAGATCGGCGCCCTGCTCCAGGATCATGAAGACGGTCAGCGTGATCTGACCGTCGCCTCCTTCTACGCCCAGGATCCGACCGGCTACGGGAGGATCGTGCGCGACGGCGAGGATCGTGTGCTGCGCATCACGGAGGAGCGCGACGCCACCGATGAAGAGCGTCTCATCGACGAGGTCAACGCGGGCATCTACGTCGTGCGCCGCGCGCTCCTCGATGACGCGATCGGAGCGCTCGATCCCCAGAACGCCCAGGGGGAGCTCTACCTCACGGACATCGTCGAGAGCCTCGCCAAGGAGGGCCGATCGGTGGACGCCTACGTCCTCGATGATCCGGAGCGCGCCATGGGTGTGAACACCCGAGCGCAGCTCGTGGAGGCCGAGTGGCTCCTCGGCGCGAAGACCATCGCGGATCTCCTCGACGGGGGCGTGGTGGTGCAGGATCCCACGAGCGTTCGCGTCGAGCACGGCGTCACCGTAGGTCCGGACACGGTCCTGGCCGCGGGTGTCCAGCTGCTCGGCACAACGACCGTCGGCTCGGGCTGTCATATTGAGACGGGGACCATCCTCCGAGACACCTCCGTGGGCGACGGGGTGCACATCAAGCCCTACGTCGTCGCCGAGCTCGCGGCCCTCTCCGATGGCGCGACCGCCGGTCCTTTTGCCCACCTGAGGCCCGCGTCGATCCTGGGGCCTGGCTCCAAGGTCGGGAACTTCGTCGAGATGAAGAAGACGCACCTTGGCGCCGGCTCGAAGGCCAATCACCTCTCTTATCTGGGCGACTGCTGGGTGGGTCAGGACGTGAACGTGGGCGCGGGCACGATCACCTGCAACTACGACGGCACGAACAAGCACAAGACGGTGCTCGAGGACGGCGTCTTCATCGGGAGCGACACGCAGCTCGTGGCACCGGTGACCGTCGGCGCCCGCGCCACCATCGCCGCCGGATCGACCGTCACCGAGGACGTCCCGGCGGGCGCCCTGGCGCTCTCTCGCACCCGACAGGTGAACCGAGAGGGCTACGATGAAGCCTACCGAAAACCCCGCGAGGACGCGGGCAAGAAGGGGACGAGCTGAGCCATGTGCGGAATCGTCGGCTATGTAGGTGATCGACCCTGCGCGGACATCCTCGTCGATGGTCTCAAGCGCCTGGAGTATCGCGGCTATGACTCGGCCGGGATCGCGGTCGTCAACGAAGGCGTGCTGGACAAGCGTCGCGCGGAGGGGAAGCTCGCGAACCTCGTCTCGCTCCTGTCCGACGATCCGGTCGACGGCCCCACCGGAATCGGTCACACCCGCTGGGCGACCCACGGGCGTCCCGCAGAGCGAAACGCCCATCCCCATCGCAAGGGCTCGATCGCCGTGGTGCACAACGGCATCATCGAGAACCACCTGGCGATCAAGTCTGAGCTCTCTGATCAGGGCCACGTCTTCAAGAGCGAGACCGACACCGAGGTGATCGCTCATCTGGTCTGGAAGCACCGCGAGGCGGGACACGCGCTCGCCGAGGCCGTGCGCATGTCCGTCCTGCGCCTCGAAGGCGCTTACTCCATTGTCGTGTTGGACGCCGACACCCCCAACACGCTCGTGGCCGCCCGCCTGGCGAGCCCGCTCGTCCTCGGCGTCGCCGACGGAGAGGGCTTCGTCGCCAGCGACATCCCCGCCATCCTGGCCCACACCCGCGAGATGGCCTTCATCGATGACGGCGTGATGGCCATCGTGACCCCCGAGGGCTCGACGCTTCGGCGGATCGAGGACGACGCGCCGGTGGAGCTCAAGACCCAGACGGTGACCTGGTCGCCGGCCATGGCGGAGAAGGGCGGGCATAAGCACTTCATGCTCAAGGAGATCTGCGAGCAGCCCGACGCCATCTCGAACACGATTCGAGGTCGGATCTCCCTGGAGCGGAGCACGGTCGAGCTCCCCGAGCTCGACGCCGTCGCCGACGCCCTGTCTGACGTGAGTCACTTCTACATCGTCGCCTGCGGCACCAGCTGGCACGCAGGAATGGTCGGCCGCTACCTCTTCGAGGAGCTCGCCAAGGTCTCTCCTCACGTGGAGCTGGCGAGCGAGTTTCGCTACCGCCGAGCGCCCATCGATAAGAAGACCCTCGTCTTGGCCGTGAGCCAGTCCGGGGAGACCGCTGACACCCTGGCCGCCATCAAGGACGCCCGAGGACGGGGGGCGACCGTGCTCTCGATCTGCAACGTGATCGAGGCCTCGATTCCCCGGGCGAGTCACGCCACGCTCTACACCCACGCGGGTCCCGAGATCAGCGTCGCCTCCACCAAGGCGTTCACGACCCAGGTCGCCGCCCTGCACCTCCTCGCCCTTCATATGGGCGCGACGCGAGGCGCCATCGACGAGGCGACGCTCTCGGCCGATCTGGACGCCCTGGTTCGCGTGCCGGCGATCCTCGAGTCCATGATCGGCGATGACACGCCCTATATGGAGTTCGCCCGGGCCTGGCACGAGGCGACGAGCATGCTGTTTTTGGGCCGCGGGAACCTCTTTCCCCTGGCTCTTGAGGGCGCGCTCAAGCTCAAGGAGATCAGCTACATCCACGCCGAGGGCTACGCCGCAGGCGAGATGAAGCACGGTCCTATCGCGCTCGTGGAGGAGACGGTCCCGAGCGTGTTCCTAAACCCCCGCGATGACCACTTCGGGAAGGTTCGATCGAACCTCCAGGAGGTGAAAGCCCGCGGCGGCCCCGTGCTCACGGTCTACACCGAGGGCCACGAGGACGCCACGCGCCTGACCGACTTCGCCATCCCGATCCCCGAAGTCCCTCATCGGGTCTTGCCGCTGATCTGCGCCATTCCCATGCAGCTCCTCGCCTATCACATGGCCGACTTCAAGGGCACCGACGTGGACCAGCCCCGCAACCTCGCGAAGTCGGTGACGGTCGAATAGGTCCTCAGGCTCCTATTCGGCGTTGCACATCGGACAGCTCTCCCACTCTGTGCAGTTGGGGCCCGTGAACTCGTCATCGAAGAGCCCGCTCTCGAAGTTGCAGCCCAGGGGGCAGTAGATCAGCTCTTGCTGACCGTAGTAGTCTCCGCACTCTCCGGAGCCGAAGTTCCCGTTGACGAACACCGTGTCGTCGACGCACGAGAGCGACTCTGGGATGGGGTCGCAGTGGCACTCTTCTTCTTCGGGTGGCGTCGTCGCGGTGTTGCAGACGTCCTCCGCCGTGCATCCCCAGCAGTCATAGTCGGAACAGCAATCCAGTACCGTACCGGGATCGAGCTCATAACAGCCCAGGGGACAGTCAAAGCGCTTCTCTTTCCCGTAGCACTCGTCGACGCCGTCCCCGAAGTTTCCATGCTCGTAGACCGTTCCGTCCGTACAGCTCAGGTAGTGCGTCATGGGGCTGCAGTGGGGCTCGGGCTCATTGGGTCCATTGGGATCATCGCCGGGTGGCGTGTCACCTCCGTCCGGTGACCTTGCGGTGTCAGGCGTGGAGCTTGTGTTGGTGTCGTCGTCGGCGCATCCGGTCAAGCCCATGAGGGCGAAGGCGAGCAGCGTCGCGACCAAGAGGTAGGGATAGCGGTTCCTTCACTTGAGCTCCTCGAGTGGTGCATACTGAGGAACGAGTCTATCAGGCGGCGCCGCTCGGACGCGATCGCTGGTAGGTTTGTGCTCGAGGCCCTGGAACCCAATCTCTTCGTCAGGAGTTGTCTATGCGTATTCTCGTTGTGCTGGCCGCGGTCCTGATGATGGCCTGCGGTTCGGACTCGACATCGGACAACGCTGACGCCAGCGCGGCTCAGGTGCAGGACGTGGCTGACACCGCTGGGGACAGCGCCGAAGATGCTCCACCAGATCCCTATGGCTGCGAACCGCCAGGTGACTGCTGGGAGTCGGGCGATCTCACCTGCTGCTGCACCTCAGACGGAGGGATGGAGTGCACGGGTGATCCGAACCACCCCTGAGTCCGGCCAAGGAGGGGTCACGGTGCAGGGGTCGATGAACGCGAGCGCCCCTGGAGATGACGATCGAGTGTGGTTACGAGCCCGCTGGGCGCCACACGAGCGCTCCGCTGCAGGTCATCGTTAAGCTACGCTTCACGTTCCGATTTGAGCCCCAAGGAGTCGCCATGTTTGAGACGAACCAGAACAAGCCCGAGCGCGTGCTTCGATTCCTCGTCGCTCTCGTCTTGCTCCCCGCGCCGTTCCTCTTGGAGCAGTCCACCTACACGCTGATCGCTGGCGGTGTCGGAGCGATCTTGATGTTCAACGCGCTCTCGGGCGCCTGCATGACCTACAAGGTGTTCGGAGTGAACACCTGCGCTGTGCCCAAAGATAAGGCCGAGTCGAGCTCGTAGCCGCGAGCGGCGTCGGGCGGCCGGATGACAGGAGCGAGGCTCCCGTCTTCGATCAGCTCAGGCCTTCTTCGTAGATCACGGTCCCGGAGACGGGGTCGGTGAGGCCGAGCTCGGGGGAGAGCTCCACCAAGAGCCCGCGGATCGTGTCCAGAAATCCGATCATCTGGGGTCGGGCGGCGACGAGCGCCTCCTCGGACTCCCAGATCCCGCACGAGCAGTAGGTGTGCTCGCCGGTCTTGATCACGAACTGGCTCTGGAGACCGGGGTAGCTGGGGCCATCGTCAAACGCGGCCATGAAGGCCTCGTGAGCGTCTGGTTTGACCTGGCATCGGACGACGTTTGAGAACTTCGGCATGGGACCTCCCTTAGAGGGTGGGACCCTAGCCCGAGTGCGTCAGGAGCGACACCCCCAATCGCCGGGTTTTGTGACTACAGCTCTCTACGAAATCGAACGATTCGTCGCGCCTGATGCTCCTTCTTCGTCATGAGTCATCCCAGGGCCAACGCGCCAGCTTCCAACGAGAGCTGAAGGAGGAAGGTCGCCATGAGAACCTCCAAGAGGTCAGGGGTGATGGATCACCGGTCAGGAGGAGAACGCAGCGGCGAATTGGGATCCCCAAAAAAGCGAAATGAACTGCACCGAAACACCCGAAAAACTGAATTCATGGGTTCGGTGTTGCTTTCCGTCAGATCAGGGTCTTCAATCGTCCTCACCGAGTCCTCAGGGGGAGAAGCGTGACGCGTCGAGCAGCCAGGTTCCTATGGGGCCCGTTATCATGAACGCTGGGTCCAAAGAGGCCATCCTGGAGGGCCTGAATCCTCCTCAGCGAGACGCCGTCCTGGCCAACCAGGGACCGGTGTTGATCCTCGCGGGCGCCGGCTCGGGAAAGACCCGGGCCCTGACACGAAAGATCGCCTACCTCATTCAGCACGAGGGGGTCGCGCCCTGGGAGATCCTGGCGGTGACCTTCACCAACAAGGCCGCCGCCGAGATGCGCGATCGCTGCGCCCAGCTCGTGGGCGATCGGGTAGAGTTTCCCTGGCTCGGGACCTTCCACAGGACCGGCGTCCGGATGCTCCGCGAGCACGGTGAGCTCGTCGGCGTGCCCCAGAACTTCGTGATCTACGACCAGAGCGACCAGCGGGCCATGGTGAACCGCTGCATCAAGGGCCTCGGGTTCGACAAGGTGACGCCTCAGAGCGTGGCCGAGTTCATCAACTCGGCGAAGCTCCGCGCGCTCACGGCCCGAGAGGTCGCCGTCGAGGACGACCTTCGCCCCGATGACCGCTTCTTGCGGGTCTATGAGCGCTACGAAGAGGAGATGAAGAAGTCGGCAGCCGTGGACTTCTCCGATCTGCTGATGCAGCCCCTCCGCATGGTCCGGGACAACCCGGTGGTGGCCTCGAGCTACAAGCGCCGGTGGCGTTACGTCCTGGTCGACGAGTTCCAGGACACCAACCAGGTCCAATATGATCTGCTCCGCGCGACCTTGAATGATGAGCGGAGGATCTGCGTCGTCGGTGACGACGATCAGTGCATCTACCGGTGGCGAGGGGCCGACGTGGGCCACATCCTGGGCTTCGCCCAGGACTTCCCGGGTTCGACGGTGATTCGCCTCGAGCAGAACTACCGATCGAGCGGGCGGATCCTGGCCGCCGCGAGCGCCCTGATCTCCTCGAACACCGAGCGCCACCCCAAGACGCTCTGGACCGACCGGGATCACGGTGAGCTCGTGCGCGTTCACCGAGCGGGCACCGATCTGGCCGAGGCCGACTATGTGATCGGTCAGGTCCGCGCCCGTCGCGCCCATGTGCCCCTGCGAGAGATGGCGATCTTCTACCGGACCAACGCCCAGAGCCGCCCGTTTGAGGACGCCCTTCGGCGCTCCGCGATCCCTTATCGGGTCGTCGGTGGTTTGAAGTTCTACGACCGCGCCGAGGTCAAGGACATGCTCGCCTACCTCAAGGTGCTCGTGAACCCGTCGGACGCCGTGAGCCTTGAGCGGATCATCAACACGCCCACCCGAGGGATCGGCCAGAAGACCATTCAGGACCTTCGGGACTACGCCCGAGGTCACGGCTGCACCATGTGGGAGGCGACCCGGCATCACGCCATGGCCGGCACCCCCGGACAGCAGAAGAAGCTCGGCCCCTTCGTCGACATCATGGCGGGCCTCGCGGGGCTGATGGAGGACTCGAGCGCCCTCACGATCGCCAAAGAGGCCCTGGAGCGGTCGACTTATCTCGAGCGCCTCGAGGCCGAGGACACGGCCGAGGCCGACGCGCGGATCCAGAACCTCCAGGAGCTCCTGAACGCCATCGAGGAGTTCGGGGTCGCCAGCGCCGATCACACCCTCTCGGGCTACCTGGAGCAGGTGGCGCTCGTGAGCGATCTCGACAGCGCTGACCTGTCCGCGGACAACTTGATGATGATGACGGTTCACACGGCCAAGGGACTGGAGTTCGATACGGTCTTCGTCACGGGGATGGAGTACGGCCTCTTTCCCCACTTCAACAGCATGGAGGAGGCCCTGGGTGAGGAGGAGGAGCGCCGGCTGGCCTACGTGGCCATGACCCGCGCGAAGACCCACCTGACCCTCACCTGTGCCGGACAGCGCCGTCGCTTTGGGACGTACGAGAGCTCGCCTCCGAGTCCTTTTTTGGACGAGCTGCCGCCTGAGGTGATCGAGGAGGATGGTCGTGGACCACAACGCTCGGCCTTCAGCGCTCGAGCGACCTCCGGCTGGGGCAACAGGCGACGTGGTCGCTTGAGCGGCCAAATCATGAGCGCACCGCCTGTCGTCCGCGATGAATTCGATCAGTCTTCCGGGTTTGACGAGCTGAATGATTGGAGCCCTGAGTCTGCCACCGCGGGGGCTCTGCGCGGCGGTTCGCGGGTCTTTCACCCTTCCTTTGGTGAGGGTGTCGTGCTCGAGGTCGACGGCGACGATCAAGACGCCAAGGCGACAGTTCGGTTTGCTACAGGCCTGCAAAAACGCATCATTTCGCGCTTTCTCACTCGCGCGGGCTAGCTCGCGCGGCGCGCGCGGTCTCCACGCGAGGGCGCGCGTAGTTTGTTATCTACGCATCGCTTGACGTACTCTAGTTCAGTTCGGCGGGCATCCGTGTCTGCCAACGGGAATCAAGAATGGGACCGATGCGCACAGGGGGCTGACGCGCTTTGGACAGGACGTACCGGCTGGTCGCGTGCACGCTCGCGTGCGCCATGGCCCACGCGAGCGCGGACAGCGTGGCGCTCGCGAGCGCTCCTTCGGCTGCTCACTTCGCGGACCAGGGAGCGCTCCTGGGTCTGCCTGGACTGGTGCCCGACACCATTGTCCCTGCCTGGATCGACATCGACCTGGATGGAGACGAGGAGCCGATCTGGTTCGCGGAGGGCCTCGTGACGTCCGTCGATTCCGATCTGAGCGTCCATCCGGTCGGCGTCCCCGATGCGCTGGGGACGAGCGCGGGGCGCCCCGATCCCGTGGGGTGCGCCATGGACGTCGATGGCGATGGGGTTCGAGAGCTTCTGATCGTCGGGCGCGAGCTGTTGGTGCTCGACGTCAGCGCGCCGTACACGCTGACGCGCCGTGAGATCCCAAATCCTGCCCTCCCTCCCGCCACGGTCCTCGACATCGCCTGTGGTGATCTGAACTCGGATGGCCTTCCAGACGCCGTCTTGGGCTTGGGCATCTACTCAAGCGAGCGGACAGAGAACCTCGGGTTTCCAGACTACGCCCTCATGAATCTGGGTCACGGTCGGTTTGAGATCGGAAAGCTTGAGCCCTCTCAAGAGGGGTTCACCCAGGGCATCGTGCTGGCCGACATGGACGACGATGGGCGGGCAGACGTGGTCGAGAGCATGGACTTCAGCATGATCAGCGGGCTGAGTCGCGTGCTCTACAATCGAACACCCGCCGGCGCTCAGTGGCCTGTATTTGAGGTTGGAGTAGGCGTCTTTGACACGGGCACGTGCGGCATGGGAGCGGCCGTCGAAGATCTGAACGCGGATGGCCAGATGGACATCTACAACAGCTCGCTCGGCGTCGATCAGCTGGCCTACGGTAGGAAGAATGGCTCCTTTGACGATGTGACCTTCGAGCTCGGCTTTCGACACCTTTGGGGGCTCGACGGCTGGCGAGATCAGTGGTCGCCCACCATCGCTGATCTGAACCTCGATGGTCGTCTCGATGTGCTCGTCAGGCACGGCGGCGTCGCCGGGCAGCTCTTTCCTATTGAGGGGCCCAATATCGCGAAGCGCGTCGCGGACTTGCTCTACCTCCAGCGCGAGGACGGGACGTTCGAGCGCGTGGACACCCCGTTCCCCGACGCGGCGCTCTCCCATGGACGACACGCTGTGCTGGGAGATCTAGAGGGAGACGGTAAGCCCGATGTCGCCCTCGGCGGACGAAAGGGATCCGCGACCTTCTGGACGAACGAGACGCCGAGCACCGGCCGCGTTTTGACCGTCAGGCTCTACCCCACTCTCTCCGGAGATCCAGCCGTCGGCGCTCGCGCCGTAGCCCAGTGCTCTGGCGTCACGCTCACCCGCAGCCTGACGAGCGGCGGAAAGATGGGGGGCTCTCCCGCTGCAGAGCTCTATTTCGCCTGGCCGGAGTGCTCGGACACCGTCAGCCTGCAGGTCGCCTGGCCCGCCGGAGGACTCACGGAGCTTGAGGCCCCGGAAGGGCAGACTCGAATCGACGCCCACGAGGCCCGTTGGTTTGAGCCGTCCGAGCAGAACCCGGGCCATCTGCTCCTCGATCCCAACGTGGCTGGCGCGTCGAGCGCCTGCTTGGTCGACGCTCAGGATGACGCGACGTGCTGCGACGCAGCGAGTGGCCCATGCGAGCTCGAGCTGCCTGAGAGCACCGAGGTGCCCTGGCGGGTCCTGCTGCCCGGTAAGCGGCCCGTGGCGATTCACGCCGGTTATCGTCGTTGGTCTCTCGTGGTTGAACCCAGGCCGCTTCGGCCAGGTGCTCCCGCGATCGTCCACCTGAGACACGTGGGCGACCCGTCGCTGCTCGATCCTGATGAGGTCTTCTTGCTGGCCCTTGGAGATACGGTCCCCCTCGAAGACAAGGCGCTGGACGCGCGAGTCCTCTCGGCCGAGCTGCTCGTCCCATCCGACGCGAGCGAGGTGGAGCTGAAGCTGTGGCCGGACGTCTTCGATGAACCGTGGATCGTCCCAACCGGTGGCGTGTTTGATAGCCGCTGGACCTCGGTTGATAGCTATCCGTATCAGGTGACTGGCGGCGTGACGGAGTTCTGGCAGTGGGGCGTCTTCGTCGCCGGCATTCGGGGGATGGAGTATGCGGACGCGGTGGACCAAATTCAGGTCGAGGGGCTCGACGGCGTGTCGCTCGAGTCGTCGATCGTCGTCAACCCGCAGACCGCGGGTCGGGCGAAGGTGCTGGTCGACTGGGGCCTGATCGGTGATCGAGAGACGTTGCGGCTCAATGGGGGACCTTCGGGAGTCTCCTATGACATTCCGGTGCACTCCAATCACAGCCTGGAGTCGGCCGTCGCCGCGGTCGACTCGGTCTTTGGCGGTCTGATTATGCCTCGCATGATCGCCAATGGAGACGTCTCCCACGTCTTCTTCGTGCTCAAGGACTCCCAGGGCGGCGTACTCCCCCCCGAAGAGGACGTCGTGCTCCTCGAGATGGACCGAGGGCAGGTCTTGACCCAGCCGACGCTCATCGGTGGCGGATATACGTACTTGGCGGTGGTTCAGTCCTCGGATGAGGTCGGTACGGGCCAGGTGCGCGCTCGGCTCTCCGATGGTCGCGAGCTGGCGGCGTGGTCGTTCGAGAATCGCGCACCCGACGGGACAGACTTCGACGGCGAGCGCTCCACGGCGAGCTTGTCGGCGGCCGAAGAACCGGGGCTCTACAGGCTCGATGTTCAGGCGCTGAGTCGATTCGATGAGGCGCTGGGGGCGGACGCGAAGCTCAGCGTCGCGGTTGAGGGGGGCGCGCTCCTCTCCGGACCCCAAGTGACCCCCGAAGGGGTCGCCCATGAGGCGGTGATTGAGGTCGACCCGACGGCGTCCAACCTCAGGGTTGAGCTGTCTGTTGACGGCGTATTGTTTCGAACCATCGAGGAGCCTCTGGTGCCATCGGAGCGGCCCCGGACCGCCGAGGATGTGCGCCAGGACCTCGCCGCTCAAGACGCGACCTCGGGCGTCGAAGACCTCAGCGCCTCGCCTGTACCGCCTCGTGATGACGGCGGGTGTGCGTCGGGCGCTCTCGGCGGCGGTGACCGACTTCCACTGCTCCTCCTCGTGGCCCTGGCGTTGATCGCCCGAGCGAGAAGGAGGCTCGGATGAAGCACCTCCTTGAGCGCGGTCTGTTGATGGCCTTCATGTGCTTCGCGGGCTCCGCATGGGCCGTCTCGTTTGATGATCGGAGCGCCGAGCTCGGGCTGGTCTCGCTCTTCAAGACCACGGTCACTCCGGTGTGGATCGATCTGGACGGTGACGGGACACCCGAGCCACTTTGGCTGTCTCATGATGGTTGGTTCGCCCTCGACCTGGAGGCCGAGGGCGGGGCCGCTGTTCGAGAGATCGACCCGCCTGATGGGCACGAGGGCTCAGACGCGGGCGATATCGTCTCGGTGGTCCTGGACGCGGACGGAGACGCCGTCGCGGAGCTGATGGTGATCACCGATCGCGTGGAGCTCTTCCGGGTCGTGGCGCCCTGGACTCTCGAGCTGGAGAACAAGCGGGCCGTCTCCATGCCGCCCGCGTCGGTCGTCGACGCGGCCGTCGGAGATCTGAACGGAGACGGGCTCCCTGATGTGGTCGCTGGTATGGCGCTGTACCGGGGTGAACTGCTTCCGCGCTCAGGTCACCCCGACGTCGCGCTGATGAACCTGGGCCACGGTCGCTTTGAGGTCGTTTCGATCACCCCGGAGATCATGGGCTTGAGTAACGGAGTGACCCTCGCCGATATGGACGGAGATGGTCGCCTCGATCTCGTCGAGAGCCTGGACTTCACGAGCATGGGAGACCTGAGCCGAATTCTCCTCAATCGCACGGAAGCCGGGAGCCCTGTTCCCGTCTTCGAGGTGTCGGAGCACATCTACGACTGTGGCACCTACGGGATGGGGGCGGCCATCGCGGACGTCAACGGGGACGGGCGTCTCGACATCTACAACTCTTCCCTTGGAAGGGATCTCATGGTCTTGGCTCAGCCAGATGGTAGCTGGGTCGACGTCACGAACGAGCTGGGCCTGACGCACGAGTGGGGCGTGTCCGGCTTGCGTAACCAGTGGTCCCCGATCTTCCTCGATCTGAACGCGGATGGGCTCCTGGACCTCTTTGTCCGTCAGGGCGGAATGGGCGTCGGCGGCGCGGTGCTCGGCGCCGACAGCGGACCTCATCTCGCCTTCAACGAGCGCGATGTGCTCTACCTCGGCACACCGGACGGGACCTTCGAGCGTGCCCTGCCTCCCCATCACCCGGTCGTCGCGACCATGGGTCGGCATGGGGTGTCGGGCGACGGGGATAATGACGGGGTTCCCGACCTGGCTCACGGAGGTGATCAGGCCTCCGCAGGTTTCTGGCACAACCAGACCGAGATCGAGGCTGAAGGCCGCGGGATCACCGTGCGCTTTGAGTCGACCGTGAGCGCATGGCCGCCGACCGGAGCGCGTCTGGAGGCCTCGTGCGGGGATGACTCGTTGCGCCGCTCGCTGACCTCGGGCGGGCTGATGGGCGCGACCCGAGCGACCGAGGTCTATCTCGGCTGGCCTCAGTGCGAGGACCAGGTCACGATCACCGTAGATTGGCCATCGGGCGTGAGCTCAAGCCACGAGGTCCTCGATCAGGCGCGAACCGTGACCGTGACCGAGCCACGATGGTGGCTCCTGGATCCCGAGGCGCCCAAGACCGTGACGCTCGATCCTGCGATCACCTCCGCCGAACAGGCGTGCGTGGGGAGCCCCCTGGGTCAGTGGACCTGCTGCGCTCCCGAAGACGCACCTTGTACGATCACGCCCCCGGAGGCTGTGGGCGGTGCCCAACAGGTCAAGCTCGCCGGCGCGCTCCCCATGGCCGTACCGACCGGGGCTCCAAGGTGGACCGTCGCGACGTCGCCTTCGCCGCCTCGCAAGGGGGAGACGGTCGAGGTCTACGTGCGGCTTCAGAGCGATCCGAGGGAGTTCGATGCGCTGACCAGCGGTCCATCAGCGCCGACCTTGATGCACGGGCTGAACACGGTCCCCTGGGTCAAGATCGACGAGACGTCACAGACGCTGCGCACGTTCGTGGATGTGCCGAGCGACGCGACCAGCCTGGAGCTCACCCTGTTCCCGTTTGACCTGCCGAACTCTCCCACCTGGGTGCTGCCGACCGGATCGGCCATCGATCCCCAGTGGGCCCTTCAAGACGTCTACCCCTATCGGATCACCGGAGGCGTCACGGAGTTCTGGCACATTCCCGTGTACAGCACCCTGATTCGGGATCAGCAGCCCGCGATCGCCATGAGCTTCTTGGAGCTGTCCACGCTCGATGGGACGCCCATGGAGTTCTCCCTCTCTCCTGACACCATGGCGGCCTCTCGCGGTCGCTTCCTCGTCGATCCTCTGTCGGTGCTTGAGGTCGATTCGCTCGTGCTCCGCGACACCGGAGGGAGCTTCGAAGAGACCTTTGAGATCTTCCCATTGCTCACCCTCGAAGAGGCGGCCCCGCTCGTGGATCAGGCGCCCGGAGGCCTCGCAAACACGCGGCTGCTGGAGGGGGGCGAGGAGTCGACCTTCCTGTTCTCCCTCGTCGATGGGCAGGGTCGGTACATGCCGCCAGAGCCGGAGCTGATCACGGTCGAGGTCGATGGTGGCGAGCTGGTCGTGGAGCCCTCCACGCAGATGGCCGCATACACCATGGGCGGCACCATACGGACGACCCTCGGCGTCGAGCCCGGTGAGGTCCGCGTCTTCTCCCTCGACGGGCGGCTCCTGAGCTCGTTTGCCTTCGAGCGTCGCGCTCGAGGCAACTCCGGTGTCTCCGCCGAAGACTCCGAGATCGAGGCGAAGCTGC
>CALCNF010000641.1 GCA_937897815.1 uncultured Pseudomonadota bacterium
ACCGAACTCCATGGAGATGATGCCGGAGAGCAGCGCGTCGGTGGGGCCGTCACCAGCGTCGTGGTCCACGTTTCCGGTCGGCAGGTCCGCGCCCACCATCAGGGCCGCGAAGTTTCCATGGCCGCTCGCGCCAGGCCCGAGCTTGGGTAGGCTGAACCGCCACCCGAGCGCGACGATGGAGTCCTCGACGCCCAGCTCCTTGTGGACGTGGTCGTGCTCGGCGTGGGTCTCCAGGGCGTCCACGAGGGAGAAGGGCTGGACGATCGCCACCGAGAGGGGGACACCCTGAAAAGGGGTAAAGCCTGCGGAGAGCGCCCCGACCATCTGGTCTGACTCGCTTCCGTTTGCGCCGTGGGCCACCTGAAAGGTCTGGAGACTCACGTAGCTCGGAGCTCCGTACAGGAAGGACGCATGAGGTCCAAAGACCGCCTCATGGCAAGCGTGCGCAGTCGGGCTGGGCGCCGTGGTCAGCACGAAGAGCGCCAACAGGGACGCGAGGATTGGCTTCATGGGGGCCTGCTTAGTTCGGGAGGGCCGTGGGGATACTCGACCCGGCGATCGAAGTCTAGGGAGAGGTGGAGGGCGCGCGAGTTCGCCAGTTCTCGTCCACGTGCTTCACCAACTCGATGATGCTCGTCTCATAGTTGAGATCGTCGCGCGGCTCGCCCCAGCGATTGCTCACGAGGTTGAAGAACAGGCTCCCGCCGCTGCACTCCTCGGGGATCAGGTCCCGATCGATCTCGACCTCGTCGCAGCTCTCTTGGGGCCCCTGGCAGGTCGGCTCGACACAGGTCTTAAAGCCGTCGTTATCCGAATCCCAGCAGGCGCAGTAGCGCTCTCCCGTCTCCACATGTTGGCGGCAGCAACGCCCGTCTGGGAACACGACGATCGCCTTGGGGAGCGCGCCGTCCTCCATCAGAGAGCTGGTGAGGATCCCGGCGGCCGCGAAGTCAGCGGCGCTCTGCCCCTTGCCGTGAAGGAGGTAAATCACGGGATAATCTCTGTCAGCCTTCTCGGGATCGTTGTAGCCGGGGGGAAGGGCGATTGAGAACCGCCGTCGGGACTGAAGGCCCTCTGAATAGAAGTGCCGCACTGAGCTCAGCGCCGAGCCGTCCCAGGGGGCGCTGTCCAGATCCGGCTCCGGGAAGCGCTGAGCCGCCCAGACGATGTAGGCCAGGATGCGCGCGAGGACCTGCTCTGTCGTCCCCACGTGTTTGCCATCTCCCTTATCGATCTGCGCCTCTGTAGCGTCCTCGTTCCCGTACTCCACATAGACGTGCTTGCCGATGGCCTCCGCGCTGAAGTCCTTAAAGAGGATCTGGCTGGTGATCGAGGACTCAGTCTCCTCGGGAAACAGCGCCTCCTCTTGCTCGTAGAAGCCGCGATAGACCTCCAGGCCACCGATACGGTCGTGGATGGCGCCCGCTACGTGGCGCGTCGATACGCCGGCGTGAAGCGGGTCGCGGATCCCCGAGTCGAAGTAGAAGTCCATCTGCAGCAGTCGCTCTTCTGAGGCTCTGCTCACGCGACCCAGGGCGCCCGTCGCGTCGGCGACGTCAAAGCTCGTCGCCCGGTCGTAGTCGCCATTGTCTTCGCCGCGATCTCCGGTGCCGGCCACACCATCGAGCCCGTTGTCGTTGTAGGGCTCCCCATCGTCCCACCAACGGTTCAACTCCGTTCCCTGGGGGTGGTCGAGCCAATGGTAGTTGTCGCCGTTGGGGTCTTCGGTGTTGTCACTCGCGCTCTCAAGGCATCCGCCCGAACCGTCTTCAAAAGCGTCTGCGCAGCCATCCAATCCCACGTCCTCAAAGCGCTCGACGCCGTTGATCACCAGGGGCTCGTGGAAGTCGCGCTTACCGTTTCCATTGAGGTCCACGGCGAGCACGATGTCGCTCGGTCGGTCGTTGGACTTGGTCGGGTCGAACACGCCATCGGGCCAGCCGTCCGACTTCTTGTCGCCATCGCAGAAGAGGATCACCGGATAGATTCCGTCGGGGTTGTACTCCAGGTTGTAGCTGTGCTCCTGAGCTACCGGCTCAGGGTCCTTGCATCGCTCGTTGTCCGGTGTGCTCATGAACCAGGGGAGATCCAGGCCCGCGGGTAGGTAGGGGCTGGAACCCGAGGGCTCCGAGGTAAAGTTGCCGGTGGCCATGGTCAGGGCCTTGAATACGTCCATGTAGAAACCACGATCGAAGGACGCGCCGTTTTCGTCGTACTTCAGATGATTGAAGTCCTGGGCGAACTCCAGCTCCTCGATCGCCGGCTTGGCGTTGCAGCCCTGGAGCTCGGGTGCCTCGGGGTCGTTGAGGGCGTCCAGGTTCGCCTCAAGCTTCTCGAGCGGGCAGAACCCACCAAGCTGGAGTCGGTGTGACGTGGTCATCATGTATCGGAGGTCGATGTACCCGCCGAGACCGGCCGCGAGGTCGAAGTGCTCTTCTGAACCCAGGGCGATGTTGACGGAGGCGGCTCCCATCGAGACCCCTCCGATCGCTCGGTGCGACCAGACACGCTCCACGGGACCGGTCGACGTGTCGCTCGTGTCGCTCGTGTCGCTGGCATCACCGTCCTGTGACGTCGTGATGTCCAGGGTGTCTGAAGGGTCGGGAGTCGTCTCCTCGCCGGTGGCCTCGCCGCACGCCGTGAGCAGCAGGCACGCCAAAATCAGTCCTCGATTTCCCATCTGGCTCCTCTCGATTCGGCCGACACAGTGCCCTTATCTCGTGCGGATTGGAAGGCCTCTCGGGTCCGTCCCTTCGTCACGCTGCCTGAGATTTCTCTAAAGGGAATTACGGTCTCAGCCGCTTGGATCTACTGGAGCGGGTCCATGCCCTCTCGATAACGGCAAACCCAGCGCGAGCTGGAGACGCAAAGCCACGGGCCTCTATGAGGTAGCCGGGCTACCGAAGGAGAATCGTATGCCAATCCCAACCTACCGAACCGCCGCTCGATTTCGGGTGGCCTCCTCCTTGAGAACTCGCCAGGTGGAGGACCCGTTGGACGGGCCAATCGCCCGCGTGATCATCAGCCCGATGGTGGGCACCGCCGAGCCGAATGAGTCCATCGGTGAATCGCAAGAACTGCCGTTGACTCGCGAGGGGTGAGCGCCAGGAGAGCTCCACGTCAGAGGCCGCTCATGACGCCAATCACGGAGAAGAAAGATGTCCTTGAAGAAGAAGCCTACAGAAGAAGAAGTCTGCGCTGTGAGTGACACCCAGCCGGTGGCCAAGCCTCGCTCCGGTCGCCGCGTCCGCGTGGTCTCGAACGCCACTCGGGCCGATCGGGAGCGGGCCTGGATTCGAACGGCCATACGACCGAGCGCTCCCTCAGGGACGGGGGACACTGAGCGCGCCCCCGCCGCTCGCGTGGTCCTCACGAAGCCGGCTCACCGACAGCTTCGACGTTCGGAGTCCCGTCCCGGAAAGATCCCCTCGACCGGTGAGTGGGAGGTGATCAAATCCAGCTGAGCAGCTGGATTAATGCCGGTGACCGAAGATCCAGGTCACGCTCGCGAACATGGTCGCGACGAGGGTCTGCGTCGCTCCCACCGGGAAATCGTAGAGGAAGGCGACCACGTAGCCACCAAACCCGCTGATCGCCCCGAGGCTCGCCGCGATGATCAAGCTCGCCTTGATGTTCGGCGCGACGTTCACGGCCGCCAGCGCAGGGAGCACGGTGAACGCGAAGGTCGGGAGCGCTCCCAGGACTCGCGTCGACACGGCGAGGCCTACGGCCAGGCCAGCGAACAATCCGAGCTCCAGACCGCGGACAGGGAGGCCTCGAACGAGGGCTCCGGTCCGGTCGAAGGACACGGCGCTGAAACCTCGCCATCCCCAGATATGGAGCAGGAGCGTGGCGACAGCTACGACAACCATCAGCCTGAAGTCGTTCGGCAAGACAGCGACCGCTGTTCCAAAGAGCATCCCCTCGATGTCCTGAAGTTCGGCTACGATTCGCGTGCCGACGACCAAGGTTCCTGCCGAGCAGGCCAGGAATAAGAAGCCCAGCAGGGAGTCTCGACGGTGTTGCTCATGGCTGGTGTCGAGAGCGATGGCCCAGAGGGTGAGGACGGTCATGACGAGCGCACCAAAGGTGGGGCCGATGGAGTGGGAGTGCCCGATCGCGCCGAGCCCGACGAAGTACGCCGCTGCGACGCCAAAGGAGGCCGCCTGCGAGACCGTCGCGGCCAAAAAGACCATGCGTCGGAGGACCACATAGACGCCCAGGATGCCCAGCATCATCCCAGCGAGCGCGCCGGTGAGCGAGGGGTCACGAAAGAGCTCCCAGGCCGCGAAGAACTCCGAGAGGGTGGGGGCCCCTTCGGTCATTCAGGTGCCCCGTTGGTCATGACGTTTCCATAACGTGACTGAAAACGAGGCTCTGAGAGGACACTGGAGCGCTCTCCCGCCAGGACGACCTGATCGTCGCGATCCATAAAGACCACGTGCGTCGCGATGGCGGGCAGCACGGCGAGCGAGTGGCTCGCGATGATCACGGAGAGGCCTCGCGCGCGCCGCAGCGACTCGATCAGCTCGTAAATCGTTTGCTCCGCCATGGGATCCATGGCGCTCGTCGGCTCGTCCAGCAGGAGCACATCGGGTGTGCTCGCGAGCGCGCGAGCCATCAGCACACGCTGCTTCTGGCCCTCACTCAAATGGTCGTAGGGCTGGGTCGCGAGCTCTTCTGCGCCGACGTCTGACAGCGCGCTCTTCACGGTCTCCTGCCGGCCTCCCCATCGCCAGAAGTCCCAGCCTCGGTCCACTCCGGACTCCACCATGTCACTGGCGCGGGCTGGTATGCAGCAGAGCTGCGATCCTCGCTGAGGAACATGCGCCAGGCGGGAGCCTGACTTCGTCTCAAAGCTCCCTGCGATGGGCGGAAGTTCGCCGAGCAGGGTGCGCAAGAGGGTGCTCTTTCCGGAACCATTTCGGCCGATCAGCACCCAGACGTCGCCGGGGCGGACGTCAAACTCAATCTCCGGTAGGAGAGATGTTGCCCCATACCCGACCCGCAGCCCCCTGCAGGTCAGGCATGGAGCAACAGACGAATTAGGCGTTGTCGTCATCGCCGTGGTCGTCGTGATCATCGCCATCGGCGTGATCATCGTGATCATCATGATCGTCGTGATCATCATGATCGTCGTGATCATCATGATCGTCGTGATCGTCGTGATCGGCGTGATCATCGTGATCGTCGTGATCGTCGTGATCGGCGTGATCATCGTG
>CALCNF010000642.1 GCA_937897815.1 uncultured Pseudomonadota bacterium
CGCGGCCAGGCACGAGCACGAAGCCTCGGGTCGATACGAGCTGGACGCGCAGCAATCGGTCGGCTTCGTGAGCGAAGAGGGACTTCGAATGTTCGAGAAGAAGCGCCGCGTCGAGGGCAAGCGGGCCACGAAGCTCGGCGTGAACATGGAGACGGATGAAGTGACGCGCGGCGGTACCGATGACGAAAACGATGGGGCTGCGTCGAACACTTGATGGCAACGGCACCTCTCGAACCTTGGTCCGACCTGAAGGTTAAGGACCATGACTCTGAATCGAACGAGCCGCTGCTCGTCGCCTGGCCGAGCCAGGTTCCGGCGTCCTTCGAGGCGCTCTCTGGAGCCTGGGGACGCTTCGGCGAGAGCGTGGACCGGGTGCGCGCGCTCCTCGACGCGGGCCACCGCGTTGTTCTGGTCCATCACCTCTCCACCGCGACCCTTTGGGCCTTCCCTGACCTGGTGAGGTGGATCGACGACGTCTTTCGAGAGGTCGCCGGACTGCGTATTGAGGTGGCTCAAGAGGACTCCCCCCTGGAGCGGTCTGACTTTGCGATGTGGTGGAACGCTGGAGTGTCCACCGCCAAAGCCCGTGAGCTAGGCCTCCAGATAGGCGACGGGCTGCCGCACGTCTCCTGGGCGTCGCTGACCCCGCCGCCAACGGAGCCCGAGAGCTGGCCCCACCCGGAACCCGTCAGCTGCCTCACGCGACCGGAGGCCTCGGAGTGGCCGGAGCGGCTGGTAGAGCTCCTCGAGCCCATCGGCTCCCTCGCGCGCTTCATCTACTGGAAGCAGCTGGACATCAGCGAGGAGCAGCTGTGGCGATACATCGAAGAAGAGCCACGCGACCGCGCGAGGGTCGAGCGCAAGGCGCGACCGGATCCGTGGGTGGGCATCTTCGTGAGCCCCTCTGCCGACCCGGACCTCGTCTACGCCGTGGTGAAGGGTTGCGCGGACTACCTCACCCTGCCCCGGGTGATCGTACGCGAGACGCGGCCCGGTGAAGCCGACGAGCTGGAGGCCGCCGCGGAGAGAGCGGGAGGACGCCTGACTCGCGTGGGTGGGTCCGACCTGCCGAGCGAGGAGCTCATCTTCGACTATGTGATTCACATCGCGAGCCTGACCGGCGAGCCCTTCTCGGGCTCCGTCGAGCAGACCCTCTCTCTCCTGAAGCCGGAGGAGAGAGCGGCGAAGATGGAGGGCCTGACAGCGGCCTACCGGGAGCAGCGCGCCGATCTTCACACCCCCCTGAGCATGTGGACCCACCAAGCCTGGGGCGAGGACGTCTCGGTCCCCCTTGAGTCGGGCGAAATCCTGGATCTTGAGGGGTTTCGGACCGACCTCTGGATTCTGGACGCTCCAGAGCTGGACGTCGTCCTGGCCTCCACCGATCCCGTCCCCATGGACCACTTCGCGATAGACGCCCTGCAGCTGGCCTCGGGTTCCGTCCCATGGCACGACGCGGCCATCGCCGCCGAGTGTCCATTCGTGACCCACGAGGGAACGATGGTAGGCGGAGACTTCAACGTGGACGTGGTGAACCGCCCCACCTATGACAAGGTGAAGCTCCGCTCCAAGCCCCTGACGATCCTGGGCATCGCCTCCACGACCCTGGCGAACCACAGCGCCACCGTGCTCCGCGACGGCAAGATCGTCGCCGCGGTGCAGGAGGAGCGACTGCGACGTCGAAAGCAGCTGGGGTGGCACCCGCCCGGGCGTCCGCACACGACGGTGGTGAGCGATCCGGCGATCCCCCTCTCCCGAGCCTATCCCAAGCGCGCCATCGCCTACGTACTCAAGGAGGCGGGGCTGACGATGGATGAGGTCGACATCGTCGCCATCAACGGGATCCCGGCCCGCTATTTCCCGACCTACTCGCTTCGCGACCCGGAGCGTCCGCCTGTGACCATCCGTGCCGGGAAGACGATCTTCGTTCCGCACCACCTCGCCCACGCCGCGTCTACCTACCGAGTGAGCGGTATGGACGACGCCTACGTCTTCACCGTCGACGGTCGAGGAGAGCGTGAGACGGCTGGCTTCTTCGAAGCACAGGATGGGGCGCTGCACCGCACATTCGACGTGCTCGTCAATGAGGACAGTCTCATCGGCGGCGTCTACGAGTACATCACGACGATCCTGGGCTTCGGCCATCACGGCGCGGGATCCACCATGGGGCTGGCGCCGCTGGGCGACGCGACCATGGATCTATCAGCGTTCCTGTCCGCACGATCCCGCAGCGATTACACGATTCACGACCATGGGATCGAGGAGGTCTTCGGCCACCTCAGGCGCAACTGGGGAGGCCCCTTGGAGCCTGGGCACACCTCCCTCGCCGCGAGCGCCCAGCGCGCTCTTGAGGACACGGTGATTCAGTTCATCAAGGACGGGCTCGCAGGACGACCCGCCGAGAACCTCTGCCTGGCGGGCGGCGTGGCGCTGAACTGCGCCATGAATCAGCGCATCCGCACGGAGCTCGGCGTCCAACGCATCTTTGTGCAGCCCGGCGCGAATGACGCGGGGACATCGCTGGGCGCGGCGCTCGAGGCCCACTGGGATATCACCGGGGAGGCGGTCCCCTTCGAGATGGACCACGCCTACCTGGGCCCGGGATACACGGATGATGAGATCGAGGCGGTACTCAAGGCCTGTGGGCTCCCCTATACCCGGGTCGATGACATCGCCAACGAGGTGGCCGAGCGGATCAGCGAAGGCCACGTCGTGTGCTGGTTCCAGGGCCGCCTGGAGTTCGGACCGCGCGCCCTCGGAGCTCGCAGCATCCTCTCGGATCCGCGCGACATTAAGATGAAGGAGCGCGTGAACGTGCTCAAAGGTCGGCAGTGGTGGCGCCCCTTCGGCCCCTCCATTCTGGCGGGACATGAGGCGGACTGGTTCCTGACGCCCTTCGAGACGCCCTTCATGCTCTTCACGCTCCCCGTGAGGCCTGAGAAGGTCGACCAGATCCCGGCCGTGACCCACGTGGACGACACGACACGACCCCAGTCGGTGACGGAGCGAGCGAACCCGCTCTACCATCGGTTGATCTCACGCTTCTACGAGCTCACGGGGGTCCCGATGGTGACCAACACGAGCTTCAACACCGCCTTTGAGCCCATCGTCTGCAGCCCGGAGGGCGCGGTCTCCAGCTTCTTGCAGTTGAACGCGGACGACCTGGCTATCGGGCCGTTCCTGGTGTCCCGTGCTGACGTGCAGAGGAGGCTCTGATGGGCGGGCGCCTCATGGTTCGTCTCACGACCCAGTGCAACAGTGGGTGCGCCCACTGCACGATCGCCGACATCGCGCACCTCCCAGAGCGGAGCGTCGAGAGCGTCTGGCGCGAGATCGAGGCGGGACGAGCGCGGGGCTGCGACGAGCTCGTGATCATGCGGGGCGAGGCCACGCTTCGAAAGGAGCTCACGAAGCTGGTTCGGAAATCACGGCAGATCGGCTATCAGCACGTCCAGCTCCAGACCAACGGTCGAATGCTGTCGTATCCCCAATACGTGGACAAACTGGTGGGCGCCGGCGTGACCTTCTTCGAGCTGTCTTACTTCGGTCATGAGGCCGGCCTCCATGACGCCATTGATGGCACAGAGGGCGCCTTTGAGCAGGCCAACGCGGGCCTGAAGAACCTGGTCGCTAGCGGCTGCGGGCTCCTCGTCACCGTGCCGGTCGTACGGATGAACCTCCTGTCGCTCGTCGACATCGTCCGCCACCTCCACGAGGAGGGAGTCGGCCGAGTCCAGTTCAACTTCTCCAGGCCGGTGATGATCGGAAAGGGTTGGAACACCTTTCCGCTCGTCCGCCTGTCTGAGGCCTCGCCACACATCCGAGCCGGCCTTCGGGAGGCTCGACGTCTCGGGTTGGTCGGGAGCACAGAGGCGGTGCCCTTCTGCCACCTGGACCCGGAGGATCGAGACGGCTTTGATGCCACCGAAGACTTCTCTCGACACCAGGTCGTAGACGTCCATCGCGTTGAAGCGGACCTGACCTCCCATCGGGAACACATGCGGCCCAGAGCCGCCTCCTGTGAGTCATGCACAGCGCAGGATGCGTGTCCTCGAACATGGGCCGATTACCAGCGCATTTATGGGACCTGGGAGCTCACGGCCCTGGCGAACTAGAGAACCGAACCGGTCCGACGCGCCTCAGACCGTGTCGTCAGCGGTCTCCATCAAGAGCGCGCCCACCCGAAGCGCCTCTTCTTCGCGATCCAGGGCGCGCCACATGTCCAGAGCGCGCCCGAGGATCCCCTCGGACTGCTCGGCGAGTCCCTGGCGCATGGTCTCCACACCCGCGCCCTCAAGACACATCGCCACATCCATGTCGTTCCACTCGCCCGTCGCCGTGTCCGCGTTCACGCGCTCCAGGGCCATCTCCATCTCGGTGAACCGCCCCTGCCCCGCCGCTACCCAGGCCAGAGCCGCGTGCACGATGCAGTTCAAGAAGGAGTCCCCCGAGCTCTGTGAGGCCCGTAAGACCCACTCGACGCGCTCTCGGGCAGACTCGAACTCGCGCATCGCGCAGCGAGCCAGCGCCTGGTTGAGCACCGCCCAGCGCTGTCGACCCAGCCCGGTCAAGCTCCAGAGCCTCGCCGCCT
Source organism: uncultured Pseudomonadota bacterium (assembly GCA_937897815.1). Taxonomy (GTDB): domain Bacteria; phylum Myxococcota_A; class UBA9042; order PHBI01; family CALCNF01; genus CALCNF01. The sequence continues at coordinate 4,592 of CALCNF010000642.1, forward strand.
CGCCATAGAGGCGATCCGCCTTCTCGTAGTGACCACGGTTGCGCGCGATCTCACCCGAGGTGTTGTGAATCACCGCTTGCCACCGAGCCTTGCCCAGACGATCGGCGACATCGATGGCCTCCTCCAGCGCCTGCGAGGCGACCCCGATCTGGTTCTGCTTGAGGGCGATCAGGGCGAGGAGCGTCGTGTGACGGCAGAGCTGCTCGTCGTGGCCCAGGAGACGGGAGACACGAATGCACTCCTTCGCGAGCTCACCCCCCCGAGCGCGCTCACCCACGGCGTCCAGGGCGTAGACCACCCAGGCCTTCGCCTCGAGCGCGGTGTCCATGTCGCTCACCTCTTCAAAGCGATCTGCCGCCCAGGTGAGTTTCTCGATGGCTCCGCTGAACCGACTGGCGTGCAGATCGAGGAGGCCATCGAGGCGCAGGGCCTTGGCTCGTATCAGCGGCTCACGGTTGTCCTCGGCCCACTTCACGGCCTGCTTCGCCCGGCTCTCCGCGATAGCGTAGTCAAAACGCTCGCTCGCGAGCTCCGAGGCCATGAGCAGGGCGTTGGCCCACCGATGGTCAGTGGGCGAGAGCTCCAGCTCCTCCATGAGCCCAAGCACCTGGTTCATCAACGAGCCTGCCTCCCAGTAGTCGGCGCTCGCCTTACGAGCCTTGGCCGCCTCGGTCAGCGGCGCGATCGCCGCCGCTCTGTGCTCCGCTCCCACGAGGTGACGACCCAGCCGCTCCTGCCCCCGCGGACCTGCGATTCGCCGAAGGAGCGCCGCGGCGTGCTGATGGTGGGAGATGGTGCGGCCGGCCGTGTAGGCCCGCCGCAGAATGGCGTCGCGAAGGGAGCCGCCCAGGAAGGAGAAGTATTTGTTCTCCACGTCCTCTTTGAGCCGGATCACGCCCTTGTCTGCGAGGCTGTGGAGGAGACGGGGTGACGGGGTGACCTCCGCCAGGGAGCACACGGTCGTCCACTCTTCCACGTCGACCAGATGGCCCAGCACAGCGGCGATCTCGACGGCGATCTCGTCCTGTTCCTCGGCCTGGTCGAGCGCCTCACCGGCGCGAGCATCCCAGAGCGCGCGCGTGTCGGTCGGGAGCGTCAACTCCTCGTCAGCCGCGAGTCGGTAGGTCAAGCCCTCCGCCACCAGGAGCCGTCGGTCCAGCAATCCTTGAATCAGATGGCGCGCGAAGCTGGGGCTGCCACCCGAGTGGGTGGCGATCCGGTTCTTGAGCTCCGGCTCCATGGGCAGAAGCTCGTCAATGAAGCGCTCCGTGTCTGGCGTCGTCAGGCGCTCGACCTTGAGCCAGCTACAACGGGGGTGGAGCGCGACCTGCTCATTGAGGAACTTCCAGACGGGGCTGTCCTGCTCGAGCCCGGTGGCTCGAACCGTCGCGAGCACCAGCAGCGGCAGATCACGATCGAGCTCCGTGTCGATGAGGAACCGAATAAACCCGAGAGCGTCCAGCCCATAGTGGACGTTCTCGACGCAGAGGATCAGAGGCTGGTCTTCGAAGCGCGCCCGGAGAATTCGCGTCGCCAGGGCGTATCGCTCCTCGGTGGATACCGAGCTCTCGAACGCCGTCGTGCGCTCTTGTCGCCAGGCGTGACCCGGCGCGAGCAGGGCGAAGAGGTCCTCTGCGTCCGAGGTCGAACCAATACGGCCGACCTTCACCAGATCCTCGATGTGTCCGCTGAGCTCGCGAGGAGACATATGGGTGGCGCGCAGCAGCCGGCTGAGCATCGCCGTAAGGCCACCGTCCGGGGAGCCTGGGGCCCGGTGGGAGATGAGCGAGTAATGGGTCGCGCCGATCTCGTTGGTGCGCTCGGCCGCCCAGTCCGCCAACGCCGCCTTACCGAGACCATCGTCTCCCTCGAGGATGACGACGCGCATCTTTCCGCGCTGCATCACGGCTCGAGCGGCGTCCCAGATCACGTCCTTCTCGCGCTCACGCCCCACCATGGGCATGCGCCGCACGCCAAAGACGTTCGCCCCGTAGGCGCCTCCCGGGATCTCGAGGTTCTGCTCAAGCTCTCGCCAGTCATAAGGAAAGGGCGACGGGGCGAAGACGAAGCTGCTCGGCGCGAGAAGGTTGGCGAGCGTGCTCACCCCCTGAAGGGGCTCGCGCCGTCCCGCGCCCGTCGAGACCGGGTCGCTTGAGGCCAGGGTCTCAACGTCGACCGCCTGGGGAGGGTTCTTTTGCACCCCCTCCGCCGCGCCGTCAGGCTCGATCAGGGAGAGCGCGTGGCGAACGGTCGCGGCTCGCTGAGCGCGCAGCCCGGCGTCCTTCTCCAGGAGCTTGCGGATCCAGGCCTGGAACTCAACTGGAGCGTCTGATCCTTCAGGAAGCGACGGAATCGGGGCGTGGAGCTGCTGCCGCATCACGTCCTCAGACGACTCGCCGGCGCTCTTCCCAAACGGCGGCCGCCCGGCCACCAGGGCGTAGGCCAGGCACCCGATGGCGTAGAGATCGCTCTGAGGCCCGATGGCGCGGTGCTCGCCTCGGACCTGCTCGGGCGCCATGTAGGTGGGCGTCCCGGACACGCTCTTGCCCAGGGTCCAACTGTCGGCGATGTGCTCCCAGGTCGGTCCAAAGAGACTCACGCCAAAATCGACGAGCTTAATGCTCTGCCCATCCGACGACCGGACGATGTTCGACGGCTTGATGTCGCGATGAATCACACCCGTGCTGTGGGCATAGGCCACGGCGTCGAGGACCTGCAGGAGTATCTCCTTAACCTCGGGGAAGGAGACCCGGCCGCAGAGCTTGGACAGGCGTGTGCCACCGACGAACTCAAGCACGATATAGGGAGACCCCTCTTCGAAATGGCAGGCCTCGGCCTCCTCAGCGGTCACCGCGCCCTGGTCATAGAGGTGGGCGATATAGGGGTGGCGCAGTCGACCCGCCGTCTGCACCTCCCGATAAAAGGAGTCCAGAGCATCCGTGCGCTCGTGGATCCGCGTGGCGAGCTTCACGGCGACAGGGAAGCCCTGCCCAACGTGCATACCCCGCCAGACCTCTCCCATGGCGCCCTTCCCGAGCTGCTCCATCAGGACATAGTCGCCCAGCCTCATCTGGCCTTTATTCTCGGGGCTCGCGCCCATCGCTCCTCCTGGCAAGTGTCGCTATTGTCGGAAAGCAGGTGCCTCACGGCAAGACCCCAGCCGCACGATTTGGTTCTGTTTCCTTCGTGAGCGTCGAGGCGTTGCTCGGGTGGGGTCGCGCTCCTATGATGCCACCATGGCCGCATACGTTCGCTTCGTCCTTCGATATCGAGTCTGGGTGATCCTGGTGTGCCTGGCCATCACGGCGGGCAGCGCGTACGCCCTCACCAAGGCGTCCTTGGGAACGTCGATGGGGCGCATGTTCTTCGGCGAGTCCCCTGACTTCAAGCGCTACCTGGAGCTTGTCGAGCAGTTCGGAACCGACGAGGTGATCATCTTCGGCATCGAAGATATCGACATCCTCTCCACCGAGAACCTCGACCGCCTGGAGCAAGCCACCGCCCGGATCAGCGAGCATGAGGAGGTCGCGCGTGTCCTGAGCGTCCTGGACTCCCAGCGCATGGAGCGGACCGAGGACGGCGGCCTGGAGGTCATCGACTTCGCGGAGCTCGCCCGCGAGGATCAGGCGGGGAGAGACAAGATCCTCAAGCGCCTCGCGAGCGACGAGCGCTCCGCCGGTCTGCTCATCTCAAGAGACGCCGCGGACACCCTGATCGCCATCGAGGTGGTCGCCGACGCGGAGCGGGAGGCCGAGGTGCTCCCAGGGCTGGTAGAGGGCTTCCACAAGGTGCTCCTCGAGGAGGGATTCCCCGAGGAGAAGATCCACCGAACCGGCTTCCCGGCGGTGATGGCCGAGATGCTCAGCGAGTCGATCTACAGCCTCACGGTCATCTTCCCTGCCTCCGCGCTGATCCTCTTCACCGTCGTCTTCTGGCTCTTTCGGCGCACCTGGCCGGTGTACATCACCGCGGGCGTCACCCTCCTGGGCGTGCTGTGGACCATGGGCTTCTCCGTCACCTTCGTCAGCCCGTCCATCGGCTTGATGCACACCATGACGCCGGCCGTGGTGATGCTGGTGGCCTTCTCAGATGTGATTCACCTGTGCAGCGCCTACCTGTTGGAGCTCGGCTCCGGAAAAGAGAAGCGGGCGGCGATCGAGGGCGCGAGCATCGACGTGGGTCGCGCGTGCTTCTACACCTCGATCACCACGTTCTTTGGGTTCCTCGGTATGACCTTCGTCCCGGTCCCGGCCTTCAGGCAGCTGGGCTGGGTCCTGGGCTTCGGAGTCGCCATCGCGCTGCTGATCGCCATCACCATCGTGCCCATCTTCTTTCACTACATGCCGACTCCAACGGACTGGCGTGAGGGATCGAGTTCGCGCGTGCACGATTGGCTGGATCGCCTGCTGAGCTGGTGCGCGAGGGTCTCCGTGCACCGGGCCTGGACCGTCATCGCGGGCTTCGCGATCTTCGTGGCCGTCAGCCTCTATGGCGTGAGTAACCTCTACATCGAGAGCGCATTTCAAGGGCGTCTGGCCGAAGACAACCCGGTCTCACAAGACCTCGAGTGGTTCTCCGAGAACTTCGCGGAGGCGAACTTCCTCGACCTGTATGTGGAGGCCGACGAGCACGAGGGCCTGTATGACCCAGAGCTCCTGGCCGAGCTGGCGGCCTTCCAGGATCGGATGGAGGAGAACCCGCACGTCGACTCCGCCCAGTCCATCGTCAATCTCCTTGAGGAGATGCACGAGAAGCTGACTGGAGAAGAGGACAGCCTCCCAAAATCCCGGGAGGCCATCGCTCAGTACATGCTGCTGTTTGAGATGGCGGGCGGCAATGACCTGAACCGCTTGATCGACTTCGATCGAAAGAAGACGCGCATCTCGGTTCGGCTGGAGAACGAGAAGATGCGGGCCAGCTACGATCTTGGCGTGGCCGCCGTGGAGGATGGCGCCAAGAACATGAAGGGCGCCTCCATCGAGCCCACTGGGCTCCTCTATATGATGGGTGGCTGGCTTGACGACCTCATCCTGGGACAGCAGAAGGGGCTTCTGTTCACGTTCGTCTTCATCACCTTCATGATGAGCATCGGGCTTCGGTCTCCCTGGATCGGCGCCTGGTCCATGCTGCCCAACGCCCTACCCCTGATCGCCGTAGGTGGGCTCTGCGGTCTGATCTGGGACGAGGTCGACTCAGACACCCTGGTGATGGCCATGTACGCCATCGGGATCGGGGTCGATGACACGGTTCACTTCATGATGCGCTACAAGACGGAGGCGGAGCGCGAGTCGGACCCGGATCGGGCCTTGAAGAACACCTTCAACTTCGCTGGGCGCGCCATCGTGATGACGACCGTGGTCCTGGCCCTGGGCTTCATGCCCTTCGCTACGAGCGACTATTACAGCGTTCAGATCATGGGAACGCTCTTGCCCTACACCCTGGTGGTCGCCCTGTTGGCGGACCTCCTGCTCGTCCCCGCCCTCGCATCTGTGGGGCTCCTGAAGTTCAAGACTCCAGCGTCACAGCAGGGTGAAGTCGTAGCGTAGCCGGACCGTGAGCTGGTCGTGACTGTCCAGACCCGAGAGGAAACCGAAGTCGTCTCCCGGGTGGATCGTGGTGTAGCCAAGCGAAACGAAGAGGCTCTGGACCGCCTCGTAGGTGGCGTCCAGGCCGACCAGCCAGCCCTGCTCTGCCTGAAACCCGAGGACGCTCAAGCCTCCCGCCACGGTCAGGCGCTCCTTGAGCCCTCGCCAGCTGAAGCGGAGGGCGACGGTGGGAGCGTCGATATCAAAGAGCAGGTCCTCGACCGTCTCCGTTCGAAACGGCTTGAGCACCTCCAGCCCCACCTGAACCTCGGGCTCTGGGGTCCAGCTCAGCCCCGCCATTGTCTGAATGAGATCCGTTCGGATCTGGCCGAACTCAGGCCCAGCGACTCCCTCGGTCTGCACGTTCAACGGGCGCCCAACCTCCAGGCCCAGCTCCCACTTCAGGAGCAAGCTGCCCCAGGCCCTCGCCCCAGAGGTTCCGAGCACTCCGTAGTGCTGATGGTCCAAACTCAGGGCCACCTCGTCCGCATCGATAAAGGCGGCGAGCGCCGCGGGATCGCTCAGGTCGACCAGATCCCCGATGACGCCCTGCTTGTCCAAGACGTAGCCCCCGAGGACACCAAGATCGATCCCCGGGCCCTTGTACACCCAGCGGCCCAGGACCTGCTGGTTCTCCAAAGCGAAGCGGTCCTGCTCGTCCTCGAAGCGAATGGTCTTGTCGCCGAGGAGGGCCGCGGCGGCGGGATCGGACGCCAGGAGCTCAGGGAACGGGCTGTAGGGACCGAAGGGCGGCGACCGCAGACCGAACTCGGCTTCATGAATGACCATGAGCTCGAAGCGATGATCGCCCACAAAGTAGCCGAGCCGACTGGCCAGGACCGCGAGCCGGATGTCCTCGAGATCCGCGATCCCGGGCTCTCGAAGATCTCGCGGGTTCACGACATCGAGCGGTGAGAGCGCGTCTCCCTCCCCCCAGGCGACGATCTGGCGGCCAACGGTGGCCTCGACGCGCTCCCAGGAATAGGCCACGAACATCTCACGACCGAGGACCTGCCACTCGTAGGCCTCTAGAGTCGCGTCATCGAAGCGCTCGCGTTGGTGCAGGTAACGAAGGTCGTACTCCGCATGGCCGGCCATCACGGCGCGCCACCCGTCTTTCTTGTAGGTGGCCTCAAGGTCCAGGCTCTGTCGGCCCTTCGCCCACGGCTCGTCATCCAGGCGCTCCATCCAGAGTCCCCAGGCGGAGCGCGCGAAGCCCGTTACTGACCACGGAGACGGGGCGGTCAGCTCCACCTGGGAGAAGGAGTCGTCAAAGACGCTCGCGTCAAACCCGGAGTCTTCGTCTCCCCAGCCATCGTCTTCGTCGCCCCAGTCTTCGTCCTCGGCTTCGACCTCCGGTGGGTTCTCAGCCGCATCAACGGGTGGCGCCACGGCGACGAGTAAAGCCAGGGCGATGCAGGGCGCAGCGGCCCTCAAAATCAAAGGCCCTGCTCAAGCTGGCGCTGGGTAAACCGAGCCTCGGTGACATCCGCCTGGTTCACGGCGTACTCTTTGAAGAGGATCAGGGTCTTGGACTCGACCTTTGAGCCGCGCTTCGTCTGCGCCATGATCTTGTGGGGCGTCCATACGCCGCCGATCTTCTTGATGTCGGCGAACTGGATGTACTTGAGCTTCTTACCCTTGCGCACCCAGCTCTTGATCTGAAGCGCGGTCAACTTGGCCTTGCTCACCCAGACGTGGCTCTTGATGTACCCCGTCTCCTTCTTCGCCTTCGCGGTCTTGGGTCGCGACTCGATGAGCCAGCACTCCTCGCCGGCGACCTTCGCGCTCTGCTCCACGATCTCGTAGTCGTAGTGCGTGGGGTCCTGCTTCGTCATATCGCTGTAGCTGAGATCGGTCCCCATAAAGGAGCCCGACTTGCCGCTCGACGAGATGCGCGTCGACTTCTTCAAGCTCGGTAGATAGAGCCACTGGTCATCGTCCTGGCCCCCATCGTCATAGTCGATGGAGAGCAAGCCCGTGTTCCGAACGTCCGCAGGCTCCTCGAACAGCATGAGCTGCTTGCTGCCCTCGTTGAAGTTCATGGCGATGCTCTGCACGACCCGGGTGCGCTCACGCCCCGCCCCGTCCATGACCTTCATAGCGATGCGAGAGCGCACCTTATCAGGCGCATCGATGGCCTCGACGGCGTCCATAATCGCTTGAGGGTCCGTCTCCGTTGGAGAGACGGCGTGCGCCTGGGTGGGAGTCGCTCCCACGAACAGCGTGAGCAGGATGGTTGTCGCGAACCTAGGCATGCTGAGGATCCTCTCGGTTGGAGTCCTTGGACTGGTAGAATGTACGTAACAACGCGGGCGCCACGATCAAGTCCAGGAGCAGCGCCAGAATCACGGTGATCCCGATGAGGGCGCCAAAGCGCTGCATGTTGATCATGGTCGCCGCCATGTACACGAAGAAGCCGGCGCAGAGGATGATGCTCGTCACCACCAGCGCGCGACCAGAGTGCGCCATGGAGTGCCGAATCGCCGCCTCGCAGTCGCCGACCTTTTGATAGTGTTCATGGAAGTGGTGCAGGAAGTGAATGGTGTCATCCACGGCGATACCCAGCGCGATCGACGCGATGAGGATGTTGGCCATGTCGATGGGAATGTCTGCGAGACCCATCAAACCGAGAATGAAGATGATCGGCAGCAGGTTCGGCACCATCCCGATCAGACCCAGCTTGAGGTCTTTGAGGAGCAGGATCAGGAGCAGACTGATCACACCGAAGGCGACTCCGAAGGTCGACAACAGGTCCATGATCAGCGCCCCCACCGAGGAGAGCAGAGTGTACATGGTGCCCGTGGGCCTTACGCTCGCCAGCTCCTTGGGCACATTGCGCTCAATCGACTCCTCCAGAAACTCCTTGAAGGGCAGGTAGCTCGTCGCGTCCATCCACCGCATATTGGCCGTGAACTGGGCGGTCGTGCCGTCGATGGTCATCAGCCGCTTCATCTCATCGGGACCGGCGTTCTCAAAGGCCATGAAGCGGTCCGTGAGAGCCCGCTGGTCGTCCGGGATGGCGTGATGCTCGGGTTGGCCTCCCATGAGGGCCTGATTCGACTCGCGCACCAGGTCGAGCACGCTGACGGTGTTTCGAACGAGCGTGCCCTCGCCTCTGGGGTGAGGAAAGCTCTTCAGGTCCTTCTCTAGCGCCTCAAGCCCCTGCACAAGGGCCAAGTCCTTCACGCCGCGCTCACCCTTCGATTCGATCATCAGGAGGACAGCCGCCGTCCCGCCCGCATGGGCGTCATGGGTGTCCAGAGACTGGCGCACGTGCTCTTCGTGCGGCACCCAACTCACAGGGTTGTGCCAGACGCGGAGCTGCATAATCCCGTAAAACGCTAACAGGGTCAGCATCATGGCGCCGATCAGCGTGGTCCAGCGGCGTCGATCCGTGCCCGCTGACAGGTTCACGCACCACTCGAGGAAGCTGTCGATGAAGTCGCGCGCGCCCGGGTCGCCAGCCCCGAGGAGGCTCTTCTTGTTGAAGCTCAAGCAGATGGGCAGCAAGACGATGGTCTGAAAGAAGGCGATGAACACGCCAGCCGCCCCGATGGTTCCCATGTCCCCGACGGCCGTCAGGCTCGCGAAACGGAAGCTCCCCAGTCCGACAGCCGTGGTGACGGAGGTGAAGAGAATCGGTCGACCTACATGAGCCACCGCATAGACGATCGCGTCCCTGTTCGCGTGACCGTTCCTGCGGGCCTGGCGGTACACGGACTGAAGATGCACGGAGTCGGCGACGCCCACGCAGATGATGAACGCAGGAAGAATCTGACTGAGCATGGTCATCGGCACCCCGAGGACCGCCGAGAGCCCGAAGGCCCAGAGACCCGCGCAGATGCAGACCGCCCCCGGAGCCAGCGCCCCGATCGGGTGTCGGAACATCACAAACATGACGATCATGAGCGCCGCCATGGCCAACATACCGAGGAGCCCCAGGTCATCGAGCATCAGCTGGTTCAGGGACGCGGCGAGCGCCGGCCCGCCAGAGAGATAGGTCCGGAACCCATCCGCGTCGTGGGGTTCAAGGAGCTCGCGGATATGCCAGTAGACGCGCTCACTGTCCGCAGGGCTCATGAACTGCGTTTGGATCAGGATGAGCGCGTGGCGCCCCTCTCCACCGACGACCTGACCGATCAGGGTTTCGTTGGGGGGTAAGCCCTTATCGGGGTCACCCAGCACCTTGGCTCGAAGCTCCGCCAGCGCCTCAGGCGTCTGGGGAATCTCATCGATGAGCTCGCCCACCTCCATGCCGCCGTCGGGGGTCCCCACCGTCTGTCGCACGTTTAGCAGGGAGGTGATGCGATCGATGATGCTGCCCTCATCCTCCTCACCCCAGCCATCATCATCCGCGAAACCATCCAGGTCACCGAAGCTCCCGGAGTCCTCACCAAAGCTGCCCAGCTCCCCCGTCGCTTCCTGTTCAGTTGAGCCTGTGGGCTGTCCCGGATCGGTGTCGTCACCGCTCGCTCCGGCGATGCCCAGCTTGCCACGAGCCTCATCCCGATCGCGCTTGCGCTCGCCGAGGGAAGGGACCTCGATGTCCATGGCGTCCAGCTCGAGGTGGAGCTTATCCAGCTTCTCCAGAAAGCCGGCCGTGAAGACCGGGCCCTCCACCAGCACAACGAACATCTCGTCATGCCCAAAGACGTCCCGGAACTCCTCCAGGACGTCCATGGAGTCATCCTTCGTGCTGCCGAACGCCTCCACCGAGTTGTCCACCATGAGCTGGTGCTTGATGGAGTAGACCGAGCCGGCCGTAACGGCCGCAATCAGGAGAAGCCACAGCCAGCGAAAGCGAAGAACGTGCTCCGCGAAGCTTCGAAAGAACGGACTTCCGCGTTCGATCTCCGCGAGCTCATCTGACTGGGCGGCGACTTCACTCATGGACTCTGACTCAACGACATCCTGCTGAAGAGGTAGCGGACAGCGGTCGTATCCTAGGGCGTGGAGGGGGGCAACGCGAGAGCTACGATTAGGGCCTTGATACTATCGGATCCCGCGCAAAAAGCCCACGGTGTCCGCCAGCGTCTCATCCGCCGTTCTGGGCACAAACCCCAAGACCTTCCTGGCCCGTTCCCCAGACGCAAACCAATGAAGTTGGGCCATGGCGGCCGTCGCCGGGTCCACCATAGGCTCTCGCCCCAGCAGCCTCGCCATCGGAGCGAGAGCGGCGCTCGCCAGGACCTGCAGCCCTGCCGGTGGACTGAACTTCGGTACCCTCACCCCCGTCAGACGCGACAGCCGGTCGACGAGCTCTTCTACCGTCACGTTCTCTGCCCCCAGCAGGTGGCGGGCTCCGGGCTCTCCTGCGTCGGCAGCCGTCACGAACGCCGCGGCCGCATCACGGACGTCCACGAAGTTCACCCCTCCTCGGGCGATCACGGGCATTCGCCCCTGGAGAAAGTCCCGGACGTCGTTGGTGGACGAGCCGTCGACGTCGCCAGGGCCAAGGATCAGGGAGGGGTTCAACACAATCACGGTGGTGTCACCCTCGGGTTGAGGCGCTAACGCCAGACGCTCGGCCTCCAGCTTGGTGCGGTAGTATGCCCAGCGACTGACGATCTCCGCCGCGTCCGGTCCGTCCTCATGGGGCACCCTGGAGGGGTCACGGGTGCAACCGAAGGTCCCCGTTGACGACGCATAGACCACTCGGCGAACCCCCGCCGCGCTCGCGGCCTGCAGCGCGTTCCGGGTTCCGTCTACGTGAATGGCTCGCATACGGCCGGCGTCCCTGGGATCACGAGAGACCAGGCCCGCCAGGTGGTACACCAGGTCCACCTCGGCGAACGCACGTCGGAGGGCTTCAGGGTCCGTCACCGATGCGACCCGATGGGCCACGCCGAGCTCATCGAGGAGCGGGTGGCGGCTCCGCGAGACGACCGTCAGGTCCTTTGGGCTCACGCCCCGTTCGATCCAGGCCCGGCACACGGCCCGTCCCAGGAACCCTCCGCCGCCTGTCAGGGCGATCCTCACGGGCAGCCGACCGTCCAGGGGGGCACCCAGCCTCCGAGGGCCTCCTCAAGCGCCAGGGCCGCGGCGATGGTCACATGATCTCTGCCGTGACATCCGGCGACCTGCACACCCAGAGGCAAACCTGCTGCGTCCAGTCCAAGGGGGACCTGGGTGACGGGGAGCTCAAGAACGTTGAAGATCGCCGTGTAGACCCAGTCAATAGGCGTGAGGAGCGGTCTCCCATGGCGCGGCGCGGTGCGGGTGTAGGAAGGATAGAGCAGCACGCCATCAGGACCGATACGCTCGGCGATCTCCTCGCGGAGCGCCCGCACCTCATCGAAGAGGCGGCCGGGGTTCTTGTCCTGAACCAGAGGCAGTCGCTCGATGTTGGCGAGACCGATTGCGGGCAGCGTGTGAGCGGAGCGCCCAACGAACCACTTCAGGTGCTCCCAGAGGATCGGGATCGGGTCTCCCTGACCCAGAAGCGACGCAAAAGGGGTCTCCTCAGCCGCGGACATGAGCTTGGACCACAGGTCGAGGGATCGCTTGAACGCTGGGATCCGGTCGTGGGTCACGACCGCTCCTCTGGCCGCCAGCGCGCTGGCGGCGCGGCTCTGGGCGTCCAGGAGATCGGCGCTCACGTTGCGCAGGCCATTGCCATCGATAGAGAGCACCTGCATCCCATCCAGCGACACGGTCGCTGGATCGCCAAGCTCCATCTCTTCCGCGCCCGTATCGATCCCATCGGGTCCCGCGAGGAGCCGCACGATGGGCATCAGGTCCTCGGCCCTCCGGGCGATAGGACCTGTGGACAAGAACCTCCGCGCTTCATTCTCGGCCATCGGATACTGCCCCGTTCCGGGGACCAGGCCGCCCGAGGGTTTGTGTCCAAAGACGCCGTTAAAGAAGGCCGGCATACGAATCGAGCCGCCGATGTCGGATCCAAGGCCAAAGGGAGTCCCGCCAGCCCCGACGATCGCCCCCTCTCCCCCCGAAGAGCCCCCGACGATTCGCGTCGGGTCGTAAGGGTTGGAGGTCCGCCCGTAGAGGCGATTCGCGCTCTCCATCCACATGCAGAGCTCCGAGGTGTTGGTGACACCGACAGGAATGGCGCCAGCCTGACGAAGACGAGCCACGGTGGTCGCGTCGCTCGTCGCCCGAATGTCCTTGCGCTTCACGAGTCCGGAGGCCTGAGGCATCCCCTCGAGCGCGAAGCACTCCTTGATGGAGCACGGCACCCCGAGGAGCGGCGAGAGCGCCTCCTCATCTCCCGCCGCGGCCAGAGCTTCATCAGCCGCCCTCGCCTCCTGGCGGGCCAGCTCATAGCGTTCGGCCACGACGGCGTTGAGGACGGGGTTGACTGCCTTGATGCGTGCGATGTGAAGCTCGACGAGCTCGAGAGAGGAGACCTCTCCCGCTCGCAGCGCTCGGGCCATCTCAGACGCCGATCGGATCAGCCAGGCGGAGTGTTCGTTTGGGGGCGCGCTCATAGACTGGACACGATAGGACATCTGAGGCCACGTGGGCCAGGCCTGGCGCCCGGCCGCGTGGTACCTACCCAGCGGTTTGAAGTAGACTGCGGTCATGTCGGAACACGATGTCATCGTGATTGGCGCCGGGCTCGCGGGCCTCAGGGCGGCGATGCTCCTGCACGAACGCGGGCGAGACGTTCAGGTGCTGGAGGCGAGACCGCGTGTCGGTGGGCGCACAAAGAGCGGCTCCATGGGCCAGGCGACCCTGGACCACGGGGGGCAGTGGATCGGACCGACCCAACACAGGGTGCTCGCCCTGGCCGACGCTCTGGGCGTGGAGCGATTCCCCACCTACTGCGAGGGGAAAAAGGTCCTTGAGATTGACCAGAAGGTCTCCACCTACGCGGGATCAATCCCCTCGCTCTCGGTCACCAACCTGCTCGAGCTCCAGCTGCTGATTCGCAGGATCGATAAGCTCGCCAGGACCGTTCCCAGAGGCGCCCCTCATCTTGCGCCAGACGCTCGCGCCCTGGACGCCATGAGCGTGCAAGACTGGGAGGACAAGCACATCAAGCGCCGCGGCACGCGCGCGATGGTCGATCTCCTCGTCCAGTCGATCTTGAGCGCGGAGCCGAGTGAGGTCTCCATGCTCTACCTCCTCCACTACATCCACTGCGCGGGCGGCGTCAATCCCCTGGCGACCGTGAAGGGTGGTGGTCAGGAGCAACGCTTCATCCCTGGAGCCCAGGCGCTGTCCGATCGTATGGCTGAGCTGCTGGGATCGCGCGTCACGCTCTCCTGCCCCGTCGAGAGCATTGAGGTCCACGAACCGCTCGTGACGGTGCGCTCAGGAGATCGGCGCTGGACGGCGCGCTGCGCCCTGGTGGCGCTCCCTCCGCTCGTGGCCGCGCAGATCCAAATCACCCCTCCCCTACCGGAGGCTCGTGCCCGGCTGATGGGACAGATGTCGATGGGGGACACGCTCAAGTGCATCGTCCTCTACGAGACCTCCTTCTGGAGAGAGCGGGGGTACTCAGGTGAGAGCATCAGCCACAGCGGGCACATCACCTTTGGCTTCGACAACACGTCCCATGATGGTGTTCAGCCTTCGTTGGTGGCCTTCGTGACGGGAGCGCGCGCCCGCGCGCTGCGCGAGCGACCCGTGCAGGAGCTCCGCAGCCTGATCGAGGAGGAGCTCTCCCGTTACTTCGGCGAAGCAGCCACTCGAAGCGTAGGCTTCGAGGTCGAGGACTGGTCGGCCGAACCCTGGTCCATGGGGGGCCCCACCGCAGCCCCTCCGCCCGGCGCGATCACTGAGGCGCGGACTGTCCTCGCGCAGCCAGTCGGTCGGATCTTCTGGGCCGGAACCGAGACAGCGAGCGAATGGTGCGGTTTCATGGAGGGAGCGGTCTGCTCCGGTGAGCGCGCAGCAGACCAAATTCTGAACGCCCTGTAGCACGAGGAGCCCCCATGAAACTCGCACACCTACTCGTCGCCAGCCTGGCGACCTTTGCGCTGATCGCCTGTGGCGAGGATGAGGAGGAGACGACGCCCGTCGCGTCCCCCGACGCCCAGACGGTGGCCGACACGCAAGGCTCATCCGACGCCGGGGTGGCGGACACGGCTACGCCTGAGGACACGGTGACGAACGCCGACGTCGGCGCCGCTGATGTCGCGGACGTGCCCGAAGGCGACAGCGCCGCCGACGCGGAGGCCGATACGGCCGCCCCTGAGGACACGGCGGTGGTGGAGGACACGACCTCGGACACGGCTTCTACGGGCGACGTGGCCTCCTCAGACGCGGCTATGGAGGACGCGACCGCGGGCGACACGACAATCGCCGAGACCCCGACCTACAGCCAGATCCATGAGGAGTTCTTCGGCGGAGATGGCTGCGGCAACGGATATTGTCACGGCGGCGGAGCCGGGGGCTTCAGCATCAGCGATGAGACGGGGACCCACTTCGCACTCGTGAACCAGAACGCGATCACCCCGCTGTGCGGCCTGACCCAGCTGGTCGTCCCCGGAGATCCCGAGTCCAGCCTGCTCTGGCGCCGCGTGCGCCCCATCGCCCTCGATGGCGACGACCTCTGTGCTCCGAAGATGCCGCAGGGCTCCGAGGGCATGGACGCGGAGTCCGCCCAGATGATCTACGACTGGATCGCGGCGGGCGCCCTGCCCTAAACGGCAGCGACGCCCAGAGTGGAGGCCCTAGCCATCCACTCGGAGCACGCGGTCGTTGGCCATATCCACGATGTAGAGCTTCCCATCTGGGCCCGCGGTGATGCCACCGACAGCTTGGGGTCCGAAGCCCGTGTCCAGACTGTTTCGGTGCTCGCCGTCCAGAGTGTACGCGTGGATCCAGCCCGTTGCGTGGTCCGAGATGTACAGGACACCGTCGTGGAGCGCGAGACCCGACGGAGTCACAATCCCGTCCATGGGCTGTACGATCTCGACGACCGTGGTCCCCGTCAGCTTCTCCAGAGTGCCATCGCCCCACCAGGACTGAAGCGCCCCGCTCCAGCTCGCGGTGCTGGTGTCCACCTCGATGACGCGCGAGGCGCCGGAGTCGGCCACGTAGAGCAAGCCCGTGTCGAAGTCGTAGACCATGTGTCCCGGGACTCCGTCGACGCGCGTCAGCGGTACGTCCTCGAAGACCCACTTCTTGCCGTCGCTGTGGTCCTCGCCGCCGTGCCCTGTCGGCGTATCCGGATGGGGCTCTTTGAAGTCGTACCAGCCCAACACCTTGTCGTAGCCGTTGAACGTGAAGAAGGTATTTCCACCGGCGGCCGCGATGCCCATGCACTCGGGGGAGCTGTGGAGCATGTCCAGATGTGCCTCATGGGCGGAGGGGCCGTAGATCTTGAAGTCCTGCTCGATGGACGGCCACAGCACGGGGCCCATGAAGTCCATCTGCTCAAAGTAGAGATCGTCATAGGTGTTCCGCGTGTCGCCGCAGGTCGCGAAGGTCGTGTTGTCCCCAAAACTCAGGGCGATGACCTCCTCAAGGAAGTGCCGTGAGGAGTCAAAGTACCCCTCCTGGGTCTGGTTCGGCTCTCCAGGGTTGTGAACGACGTGGAGGCTGTCGGTGTTCGCGCAGGTGATCCAGAGCTCATTGTCGCCGTCGGGGTTGAAGGCGAGATCCGTCACGCCATCCAGCCCAACCGAGAGCACATCCGTCCAACCCACCGATCCCGGCGAGCCATCACCCTTGCCAAGAATGGACCAGGGCGGGTCGATGCAGACGCCCTCGACGCAGTAGGCCGAGAGGCACTGGGCCGACTCATCACATACGGTTCCGTTGGGCCGGGGCTGATCGGAGCAGGCTCCGTCCTGGCACCACAGTCCGGCGATGCACTGATCCAGGGTCTCGCAGGCCTCTCCCACGGGACGCGGCTGGTCGGAGCAGAGGTTGGCGTCGCACCACAGGCCCGCCGCACAGTTGGCGCTCTCGCAGCACTCGGATCCGACCGTGCGCTCAGCGCCGCAGGTCACTGTGACGTCTTGCTCAAAGGAAGCGGCGCCATCACTCGAGTCCACCGAGAGGACGACCGTCCAGTCTCCCTCATCGGGCATCACGAGGTCGCTCGTCGAGTAGACACCGTCGTCGCCCTCCGTCAGCGTGACGGGCTCGACGATGGTGTCGCCCATCTGAGCCTCAGCCGTCACGATCGCTCCACGGAGCGGTGAACCGTCACCTGTGACCGTGGCGGTCAGCTCGGGTGCGTGCCCGGGGAGCGGCTTATAGGGATCCGTTGCGATCTCAGCAAGGATTGTCACGTCCTCTTCGGCCGCGCAGCCAGCGATAGCCGCACAGAGGATGAGGGTAGCGATGTGTCGAGTCGTCATGGTTTGCCTCCTGCGCCGGCCACTGTAGATGCCGAACGCTCACGAGTCGAGGCGACCCCCATGAATTTCGTAACAGCGAACCGTGCGGGCGCGTCGCGCGCGAGCGAGCGAGCGAGGCTCACCTCAAGCCGATCTCCGCGCGGCGACGCTGCCAGTTGGCGTACGAGCTTGGAGCCGCCATGGGCGGCGCGCTGGGGACCTGAGCGCCCACCCGCTTACCGTCCACGTCTCGCTGGCCCCAGCTGAAGGTCCAGTCCACCCAAGGCAGCCCGAAGCCGACGCCGCTGAAACCAAAGAGCGCCAGGTCAAATGCGTGATCGACCCCGAAGCGTCTCAGACCGATGCTCCCGATGACCAGCGGATCACCCTCACCAAGCCCGACAACCCAGTTCTCCGTGAGCAACGCCCACCGACGCCCCGTCCGGAGGGCCCCTGCCAACGTGAACAGAAAGGCGCCCGATTGCACGGCATCGCCGCTCATCGAGTAGGGAACGGAGGCGAGCAACGAGATGTGGTCGTGATATCCGCCAAAGGTCACCACTCCGCCCGCCAACCCAATCGCGCCGCCGTCCGGGATGACGAGCGCCTCAGTCGCCAGAGCGAGGTGGGTCTCATCAGCCAGCTTCCAGGCGTACTTCAAGGCGAAGATACCGTTCGCCCCATTCGGACCACCGAAGAGCATCGCGGGCAAAATAGAGCCCACCAGAACGCTCATCTGATCGGTGACGCCAAACGCCGCGGCGGAGAAGATCAGCTCCTTTTGGCTGAAGTACCCCTCTCCTCGACGAAGGGGCATCGCTGTCGGCGCGTAGAGATAGCGCGTGCGATGAGACGGAATGATCTCGGATCGTGGTGGCAGGGGGCCGCGCAGCTCTCGGTAACGGACAGGCGCGACAGGGACGCTCGCCGTTTGGGCCTCGGCGGCCAACGATACCTTCACCACCCTGGAGCGCTGCAGAGCCCGCTCCTTGCCGTCTCCCATCCGAACCACGACCTTCGCCTGGTCATAGCGAACCAAGACCCCACGCACGGACTCGTACTCTCCCTGCACGAGCACCTCACCGAACTCCTCGAGTCGCTTCTCGGCGAAGCGCTTGATCTGAGACAGCTGCAGAGTCAGGCGGAGGCCCGAAAACGTGTCGACCACGGCCTGCGTATCGCTCAGAGAGAGCAGACGCCCTCGCATGATTCGACCCTGCTTGAACGTGACCTCGACGAACGAGCCTGCTTCCTCCTCGTCTTTACTGGGGGCCTCGACCGAGGGGGTCATCTCCACCGGTCCCGCCCCAGACTGCACCTCCGCCGAGGCGGGAGTTTCCTGAGGTTCGGGAACCGCTGCGTGGCCCAAGCCCACTGAGCCAGACAGGCAAGCCACCAAGAGTACGAACTTCCATGTGCCACCCATATCGACCTCCTCTACTGCTTCCGCGGAGCCGGCTTCGACTCCGCAGCGATCTTCTGATTCGACGACGACAGGACCTCGATCTTCAAACGCCCGATCATGCCGGCGACATCATGGACTCCCGAGCCAAGCCTCAGATGAGTCGCGTCAGCGACCGCCTCATTCCAGGTTGGGTCCAGAACATGCCACCGCCCCCCAAGCGCCACCTCTGCCCAGGCATGATAGCCAAACGAGGGTTGGGCGTCTCCGAGATACATCAGCCCATACACGGGTCGGGCCGGGAGCCCAGCTGCGCGGCAGAGCGCCACGAACAACCAGGTGTGCTCCGTGCAGTCACCGACGCGGCGCGCGAGGACCCCAGATGCCGTGGGGACGTGAGTCGCGAGCTCTTTGGCGAGGTTCTCGTGAACCCACAGACGGATCGCCTCCGCCCGCGCCTCAGGCGTGTGGAAGCGCTCGGTGAAGCTCTTCGCCAGCAACGCGACCGAAGGGTGGTCCGCGTCCATGGTGGCGTCGGACTTGAGCGCCTCCTGGAGCAGCTCCTCGCTCGCCTCGCCCGCGTCGCGGGCGGTGAGCACGACACGCGAGCGCCCATCCTCCAGAGGTGTGACCTGCTGATTGCCGACATTCGGCAGCTCAAGGGGCGTCGGCAGAGAGACCGCCAACTCCAAGCGAGTGACCTTTCGGGGATCCCCCAGCTTCTTCTTCACAGGGATCGCGGTGCCCAGCACATCCAGGCCCTCCACCCCGCTGCGCGCGACGTCCTTCTCCTCAAGACGAAGCTCGATACCCGCTCCGAAGCTCGTCTCAAGAACCACACCCCCCTGTGCGACAACGCTGTTCAGCGTCGTCTTTAGAGACTCGTAGGTCACCGCGAGCCGCGCGGTCTCCATCGGAACCCCAGCTCGCTGGATACGCTCGAGACCAACCACCTCCACAAGGACACGGGTGTCGGCCTCCTGGAGCCAATCAAACACCTTCACCATGGACTCCTGTCCGACCCGCAGTCGGGACAGATCCGATGGCATCAGGGCCACGGCGTCCATGAGCGTCTCCTCGCTCGCCGCGACCTCATGAACCCGCGGAGGTTCCGTGCCCTGAGTGGTCTCGATGGTCCATCCGCTCTCCGCCG
>CALCNF010000643.1 GCA_937897815.1 uncultured Pseudomonadota bacterium
ACCTCCAGACCTTCGCCCGAGGCTTCGACCGACTCCTGGCGCTCCGACCCCAGGAGATTCAGGTGGGGATCTTGAAGCGGCTACGAGGCACACCGATCCAGATGCACGACCAGACCCACGCCATGGTCTACCGTGCCGAGCCGCCGTACGAGGTCGTCTCGACCTCCACTATGAGCGAGACAGAGATCGACGCCATGAAGCGCTTCGCGCGGTTCTGGGATCTCCTGGTGAACAGCGGCAACTTCATCGAGAGCGCTCCGCTGATCTGGTCCAATCACGCCTCTGCATTTGACGGATTCTACGCGTTCTCGGAGTGGCTCTTTGAGGACCTGGGGCGGACCCATCACATTCAGCTCCATGAGCTCATGGTGCGAACCTTCACCTACCTCGTCGAGACCCTTGAGCTGGAGCACGCTCCCGTCGCCCTCGCCGTCGCTCGAGACGTGCACCGGACCCGCGGCCGCAAGACTCCGAAGATCCTCAAGCCCCACCTGCCACGAGGATGGAAACCGACGGCGGCTCCGGAGAGGTCGGGCGGGCTCGCGCGCCAGGCGCGTCACGCCGCTCTGTAGGCTCCCCTCTGAGAGCCCGGCCTCAGTCCCTCAGGACGAGGTCTTCCCGTCTTCTTTCGGTGGGTAGAAGTACGGGTGCCAATAGTCCACGAACTTCTTGTACTTCCCGCTAGCCTTCGTCTGACGAACCCGCTTGCGGAGATTCTTGAGGGTCTTTAGCGGGACGTCCTTGGCCGTCATGGAGATCAGCCAATCGGGGATCATTCCCCCGGGGTCTGCGTCCACGACATAAGTCACGCGCGTGCGGTCCTCGCCAACGGCCTGAATCACAAAATATCCATCCAGCTTTGGCATTCGAACCACACCGCTCACCTTCGGGAAGGGGTATCGACGAGCGGTGCGATAGGTCACCTTGACCCGCTTGGCCTCAAAGTTCGCGTCCACCTTCACCCGAACAACGGCGTCTCGGTCGGAGACAGGCCAGGTCACCGCAGAGCGGTGATAGAGGACGCGCTCATAAGGTGAGGTCTTCTCCAGCTCTCTCGAGTCCGTGCAGTCGTGAGCCCACTTGGTGCGCCCCGGCACGTCGTCGATCACGGCGAGCACATCGACCACGTTGCCCTTGACGATCCCCACTCCCTTCACGATGGGAATCTCGCTCCCCTCGCGCTCCTTCTGGAGCACGCGGATGCCGGACTTCCGCGTGATGGTCTCCCACTTGGAGCCCGCATGAGCGACGGTGTTACCGCCGATGAGGAGGGCTACGAGGAGCGCGCCGCCACCGATGAGGAGGGCGCGTCGAGAATGGATTTGGTCGAGTGCGCGGTTCATGGCTCTCATACCGGGATGAGGGGTTCGGACGCGGCGACCATTACAGGAGCCGGTGACGGAAGGGCGAACTTTTTGTTCCGTCGAAGAAACAGTTCGCCTTCACACGGTGCTCGCGTCGCGCAACAGCGCCTCAGACCGCCCGTAGCCTACTCGCAGATCGCCTCGTCGAACGAGCCATCGCAGTCGTTGTCCATGTCGTCGTCGCAGATCTCGGTGTACGAATCCCACTTGGAGTACCCGGGCCAGCAGGTCGAGTAGTAGTCGAGAGGGGCCCCGGGATCACACTGGTACTCCATGAAGTTGCAGTAGCCACAGCTCACGTTCAGGTTCTCGGCCTCCCAGGGCTGCTCATCCATCTTCGGGCTCGCCGTGCAGTCGTTCTTCTTGCCATCGCAGATCTCGATCATTCCGGGAGCGACGTTCATATCCTCGTCGTCGCAGTCGTCGCC
>CALCNF010000644.1 GCA_937897815.1 uncultured Pseudomonadota bacterium
ATCCTGACGAGGCGCTTCGAGCACGCAGAGGCGGAGGTTCATCTGCGACACGTCCTCCGATTGGAGCCGGAGCATGGGAACGCCTGGAACAACCTGGGCGTTCTCTTCCGGGACACGCTCCGTCTTGAGGAGGCCGTCGCTGCGTTCAAGAAGGCGGTCACGGCGTCGTCCGACCCCGCCCTGGCGCACTCCAACCACCTGCTGACCCTGAACTACCTTCCAGGGGTCACGGCGTCGGAGGTGTTCGACGCCCACCGCGCTTATGGAGAGGGTCTCTCTCCTCAGGCGCGCGCGCTGCCGCTTCGTGACCGCGAGGGCGGGCCCGTGCGTGTCGGTTACGTCTCGGGGGACCTGAGGCGCCACTCGGTCGCTTTCTTCATCGAGCCTGTCCTGGCCTCTCACGACCGGTCTCGCTTCCACGTGACCTGCTACTCGAACGCCGAGCGACAGGACGCGGTCACCGCGAAGCTTCGTGAGCTCTCCGATGAATGGCGGGACATCGCGCGTCTGTCGAACGAGGCCGTGAAGGACCTGATCGCAGACGATCAGATCGATATTCTCGTCGACCTCTCCGGACACTCCGCCAAGAACAGGCTGGGCCTGTTCGCGAACCGAGCGGCCCCGGTTCAGGTGACCTGGCTCGGGTACCCGAACACGACGGGGCTGCGAAGCATGGACTACCGTCTTACGGACGCCATCGCGGACCCGGAGTCGGCCGACGCGCTGCACACGGAGCGCCTGGTGCGACTCCCCGGCGGATTCCACTGTTACCGACCCGCGCCGGGAAGCCCGCCTGTGGGGCCGCTTCCGGCGGCGCAGGGTCAGCCGTTCACCTTCGGCTCGTTCAACAACCTTCTGAAGGTCACCGATGAGGTGCTCGCCTGCTGGGCCGGGGTGGTGAAGGCGGTGCCTGGATCACGGCTCCTGCTCAAGGCGTACCAACTGGAGAACGCCGGCGCGTGTGAGCACGTCCTGAAGGTGCTTCAGTCGCACGGCGTTGAGGCCGAACGGGTGATCTTGGAGGGCTGGGCCGCTGGTTTTGATGACCATCTCGCTCAGTATCACCGAGTGGACCTGGCTCTGGATCCGTTCCCGTACAACGGAACGACCACCACCCTGGAGGCGCTCTGGATGGGGGTCCCAACCATCACCCGTGCAGGCGATCGCCACGCCGGCCGTGTGGGAGCGAGCCTGATGACGCACGTTGGGCTCAAGGGCTTCATCGCGGACTCGGATCAGCGGTACGCGGCCCTTGCGGCTTACCTCGCCTCGGACCTGGAGCGTCTCGCCAGACTTCGTAAGAGCACGCGCCAGGCGCTCTTTGCCTCCGGCCTGTGCGACGGCGACCGGTTCACCCGTGAACTGGAGCGCTCTTACGATGACTTCGTGGGTCGAGAACGCGCGCCCCGCCGAGCGACCCACCAGCTGGTCGATGGGGTG
>CALCNF010000645.1 GCA_937897815.1 uncultured Pseudomonadota bacterium
CGCTATCAACACCGTGCTCGCCGCGCAGCCGGATATTTTTAATCACAACCTCGAGACCATCCACCGCCTCACGCCCGAGGTGCGTTCGGTGGCGACTTACGAACGGTCGTTGTCGGTCCTGCAAAAAGTGAAAGAACGCGTGCCGGAGATTTACACCAAGTCCGGCCTCATGCTCGGCGCGGTCCCGAAGCTGCAGATCCTGAGCCAGTGCTTTGGCGTGGTCGCCGGCGCGTTCTTTGGATCTGCCGCGTATCTCGTCTTGATCCCCGACCCCAAGAATATGCTGCTCACCGAGGAGTGGGCGGCGCCGGCGGTCGCCCAGTGGAAGGCGGTCGCAGAGGTCTTCTCGGAGGGCTTGAGCGCCATGCCTCAGGGGGCTCTGGACGCCTTCTTGATCGCGGGGGCTCTTGGGATCATCCTGGCGCTGGCCGAGAAGCTCGCCCCCAAGGATCTCGCTCGCTGGATCCCGAGCCCGGCCGCCATGGGCCTGGCCCTGGTCATCCCGGTCTACTACTCGATCTCCTTCTTCCTGGGCGGGCTGTTCTTCGTGATCGCCAAGCGGTTCGCGGAGAGCTGGACGGCGCGCTTCGCCATCGTTCTGGCGGCAGGCGTGATCGCGGGTGAGAGCCTCGCGGGCGTCGGTGACGCCATCCTCAAGGTGATCTCGGGCCTGTCGGGAGGCTGATTCGAACCATGGGAAAACTGAAGCGTATCGCAATCTACGGGGGCTCCTCCCAAGACGCACCGAAGGCCTACTATGAGGCCGCGGCACGACTCGGCACCGCGGTCGCGCGCCGCGGAATCGGGATCGTGTATGGCGGCGGAGCGGTGGGGATGATGGGCGCGGTCGCGGACGCCGCGCTCGAGGCCGGGGGCGAGGTCATCGGTGTGATCACCGAGAAGCTCGCGGATTTCGAGGTGGGCCACACGGGCGTGACGCGCCTGGAGACCGTCCCAACCATGCATCCCCGAAAGGCGCGAATGGCTGAGCTCGCTGACGCCTTCATCGCGATGCCTGGAGGCTGGGGCACCCTCGAGGAGATCTTCGAGGCGGTGACCTGGGCTCAGCTCAATGATCACCTCAAGCCTTGCGGTCTGTACGACGTGGACGGCTTCTGGACGGGTCTGGACGGCTGGCTTGACCACGTGACCTCGGTCGGCTTCATCCGGGAGACCCACCGAGGGCTGCTGAGCCGGTCGTCCGATCCCGAGGCGCTGATCACGAGCCTGGAGACTCAGGAGGTTCCGATCTTCGCTCCCTGGCTCGTCGAGGAGTGACCGCTCCAGGGCGGGTCGGTGAGCGCCAGGCTTGAGCCCCCGAGTGGGCCGGGCTAGGCTCCGGCCGAGCCTGGCTCAGGAGGTCACGATGTCGAGTCTGTTTGGAGATACGACGACCGATCAGCTCGTGACGCGAGCGCGCGGTCAATACACCCCCAATTATCGGCAGACGCCGCTGTTCGCGACGCACGGCGAGGGCGTTTGGCTCTTCGATCGGTCGGGCGCGAGGTATCTCGACATGACCGCCGGGATCGCCGTGAACGCCCTCGGTCACGCGCACCCAAGATTGGCCCAGGCGGTGGGCGAGCAGGCCGGTCGGCTCATGCACGCCTCCAACCTGTATTTCAACGAGCCTGCTCTGGCGCTCATGGAGGAGCTCACCCGAGTGAGCTTCGGCGACCGGGTCTTCTTCACCAACAGCGGAGCGGAGTCCAACGAAGCGGCGCTCAAGCTGGCGCGTCGCTACTGGAGCGTGGTTCGTGAGCGTCCTGAACGGACCGGGATCCTCGCCTTCCACGCGAGCTTTCATGGCCGCACCATGGCCACGGTGACCCTGACGGGACAACCCAAGTACCACAAGGGTTTCGAGCCCATGCTGCCCGGGATCCACTACGCCACCTTCGATGATCTCGAGAGCGTGAAGGCGGCTCTGGACGAGGCCGGAGATACCATCGGGACGATCCTGCTCGAGCCGGTGCAGTGTGAGGGAGGACTCCGGGTTCCGACCCCGGGCTTCCTGCCCGCTCTTCGCGCCCTGTGCGATGAGCGCGATCTGCTCCTGGCCTTCGATGAGGTCCAGACGGGCGTCGGGCGCTGCGGCACCTGGTTTGCTTATGAGGACGAGGGGGTTCGACCTGACATCATGAGCCTCGCCAAGGGCCTCGGCGGCGGGGTTCCCCTCGGCGCAATGGTCACGACCGAGGAGGTCGCCGAGGGCTTCCAGCCGGGGAGCCACGCCTCGACCTTCGGCGGCAACCCCCTGGCGACACGCGCCGGGCTGGAGGTCATGAGGACCATCGAAGAGGAGGGGCTTCTGGAGAGCGCCTCGACCGTGGGCGCGTACCTCGCCCAGGGCCTCGAGCAGATCACGGAGAACCACGCCGAGCGCTGCGTCGAGGTCCGTGGGCGCGGTCTGCTCTTCGGCCTGGAGCTCCAAACGGCCGAGGACGAAACCCTGGGCAAGCGCGTGGTCGCGGCGGGCCTTGAGCGCGGCCTGCTCCTCAACGCCATCCAGGGAAAGGTGCTGCGCTTTACGCCGCCGCTCATCCTCGAGCGTCACCATGTCGATCAGGTGGTCGACTCCCTGGACGCGATCCTAGGTGCCGTCTGATCGCGGGGCGCCGTAGGTCGTCGAGAGGCGCTCCAAGAGGGTCTCGACTTCGTCCCTGAGCGCGGCCAGATCTCCATCGTTTTCCACCACGTGGTCGGACACCTCGCGTCTGCGATCGTTGGTGGTCTGGGCGGCGATTCGATCCGCCGCGGCGGCGGTGTCGAGTCCGTCACGGGCGACGATCCGATCGAGCTGCAGCCTGGGCTCGCAGACGACCGCGATGAGCTCGGTCAGCCCGGGAGTCAGGGCGCGCTCGATGATCAGCGCCGCCTCGTAGACCACCCACGGGTGCCCCTCGGCCCGCAGTGCCATGAGCCGCTCTTGGACCCGAAGGAGGATCGCCGGGTGGGTGAGCTCGTTGAGTTGCTGGAGCTTCTCGGGGTCGGAGAACACCAGCGCACCGAGGGCCTGGCGCCTCAGGGCGCCCACTTCATCCAGGAACTCCTCACCAAAGGCCTCAGCGATCTTCTGGAGGACCGGGGAGCCTGGCTCCACGATCTCTCGGGCCACCTGATCGGCGTCGATCACGGGCACCCCTGAGGCCCTCAGCTGCGCGGCCACGGTGCTCTTGCCCGACCCGATTCCTCCGGTGAGCCCGATCACCGCCATGTCCTGGGTGTTCATGGGCGCTGAGGGTAGCACACACGGTTCAGGCCTCGTGAGCGCGCTCGTGAATCATTGTAGGCGCGCGCGCCGGGTGCTAAGCAACGGGGGCTATGAGCGATTCTCCCAAGACCTCAGCCGAAGAATCCACGTCCGCGACGCCCTCGCCGACCGAGGCCTCCGCCGTCCAGGTGGCCTGGCGGGCGCTGACCGCGCCGACGACCGGAGCGGTCCTGTCTGTCGCCCTTGCGATCGTCTGGGGTGTGGTCCTGGTCGTGCCCCAGAGCGCGCCAGACGCGGAGCTCCTGGCCCGGTTCTCCTATGCCGAGGTGCAGGCGATTCGGTCTCTCGGGCTCCACAACATCGTCACGAGCTGGCCCAGCCTGGCGTTGATCGTCTTGTTGATTCTCCACGTGATCGGACTGGTCCTGGCCTCTCGGGAGCGACGCCGGACGCCTGAGGCCAGGGGATTGGACGCCTGGAGCCAGGGGTCAGTGCTCGAGCTCAATGGGTCGCTTCAGGCGCTCACGGTCTCCCTCGCGCGAGGGGATCATGGTCCGTTCTATGGCGGCTCGACCGGACAGGAGGGAGCGAGGACGGCGCGGTTCTGGCGCGGTCTTTGGCGAGAGGGGCTCATCCTGATCGCGCTCGGCGTGGTCGTCACCGTCGTGTCGATCCCGGTCGACCTGCTCTGGGGATTGGACGCCCGGATGACCCTGGCGACCCAGACCGGGGAGTCGGTGGCTCGGCCCATCTCGACCGAGGTGCGTGACTTTCGTGGGTGGGTTCAGGGCGAGACGCCTCTCGATCTCACCTGCCAGGACCCCGATCCCGCGGACGCCCTTCGACGGCGGATCTGTGAGGTGCGCGCCCACGACGGCTCGTTCCCCGTGACCGTGCGCGCCGGGAAGACCGCTCGGGTCGCAGGGGTCGATCTCACGCCGTCCGCGGAGCGTCCTCGGCGTCAGTCTCGACGTATGTCGCTCTTGCTTCAGGCTCCCGACGAGGGCCCGCGTGTGCTCCGCGCGGAGCCTGGCAGGACCTACGAGCTCGCCAGTGGGAGCCGGCTCACGACCTTTCAGGGCTCGGACGGACCCCTCGTGATCGCCCGCGAGAGCGCGTCGTCGCGACCCGTACTGCTCGGCCCTGGCGGCCAGGGAGACGAGCTCCAAATCGGCCACAAGATCTCGGGCGTCCCCGGGTGGATCTTCGACGTGGATCTCCAGTCCAAGCCGGGCAAGCCGCTGCGCTGGGCAGGGACATTCCTGTTGATCGTTGGCCTCCTTCTCATGATCGCCGTGCCCCACGTGGAGGTCCTCCTCGTGGACTCGGCCACCGGCGTCTCTGCCGTGATTCGCTCCCATAACCGTCAAGAGCTCCCGTCCGAGCTCGTGGGCGCCCTGAGCGCTCTCAGGGAGGACTCATGAAGGCCGCCCTCGCTATCGGCGCCCTGGCCCTGGTGGGCGGCAGCGCCTGGATGGGACAAGGCCAGTGGCAGTCGCCATGGCTGGCCCTCGCGTCCGCGAGCCTCGTGGCCGGGGGAACCTGGCTCGGCGTCGCGCTCGGCGCGTTGGCGCTGAGCGTCAGCGCCCTGGTGTTCTCCGCGCCGGAGTGGACCCTCCTCGGTGGCCTCGGGCTGGTGGCCGGCGGCGTCGCTCTGGGCCTCCTCGCGCGGGACGTCGAGCGGACCGCTCCTTGGGCGCTCACCAGCGGGTCCGTGCGCACCGGCGCGTGCATCGCAGGCGGCCTCGCGGGACTGACCGTGCTCCCGGACGCCAGGCTGCTCCTGCTCGACGCCTCAGGGGCTCCTCTAGAGCTCATGGCTCGGCTGCAGGATCCAACCGCGCGGGTCGCTGGCCTGGTTCATCTGCCGGCTGTGATGGAGTCGGCGGTCCCTGGACGCGAGCTGCTGATTCTGGCTGGCGCGTTGGCCTTGCTGGCTGGATTCGTCCTCATGCGGCTTCAGGTCACCGATCCCGGGCGCGATGAGCGCCTCGGCTGGAGCATCCTGGGTGTCGCCGGAGGCCTCGTCGGCCTGGCGGGGATCCTGGGTTTGGCGCAGCTGCTCTCCGGGGACGTGGACCTGCCGGACGCCGGCGCCTGGGCCCTCTCGCTCTCGAAGGCAGGTCAGGGCATCGCGGTGACCGGCGTTGAGGTGGCGCCGGACGCTCGGCTCGGCCTGGCCTCAAGGCCGCTCGTCGATCTCTTACGCTTGGTGATCGGGGCTTCGGTTCTGGTCTGGTCTTTTGGCCCCTGGAGGCGCCAGAGTGTGACCCGCTTGACCGGACCTCGGACGGGTCTGCTCCTGGCGATCGGGGCGGCCTGCTTGGCGGCGCTCTTCTCTCCCACGTCGGTCTCTGCGGTTCTCGTGGGAGGATCCGGCGTCCTGTTCTTCAGCGTCCTCATCGCTCAAAATGAGGATCCGGAGTCCCGCCTGGGGGCGGATCTCGCCGGGCTGGTCTTGATCGCCTGGTTGGCCGGCTGGTTGACCCCCGCCTGGACGGGGATCTTCGTATGATCTGGAGGCGTCGCAGTTCCCTCGTGGTGAGCTACAACTCGACACCACGGCGGGGCCTGACGCCCATGACGCTTCTGGTCCTGATCTTCGCGGTGGGCATCGGCTTCGTCTGGTACCAGGTCTTCTCTCCCTTGTTTGATGATCCTCGAGATTGGGCTGAGCGAGAGAGGGCGTTTCGCGGCTCGATCCATGAGATCCTCAAGGGCAGCTCGGCGTCGCCGACGAACGCGACGAACCTGAACCCCTGGCCGGGTGAGATGAGCGTCGCTCAGCGCACGATGGTGAGTCGCGCGGACGCGGAGATGGCGCGCGGAGTTCGGCTCTCGGTTCGCTACCACTCGATGAACTATCCGTGGGGAGATCTACCCGGGCATCTGGCCGCGTCCGCCGATCTGATCATCCGATGTCTGCGCTCGGTCGGCCTCGACCTCCAGCAGATGATCCATCACGATCGCAACAACCATCCAGACCGATACCCGCTGCATCTGTGGTCCTCACGGAAGGCCGACAAGTCGATCGATCATCGACGCCTGCCGAATCTCCACGCGTTCATCCGACATTTCGCGGAGTCCAAGTCCGTGCTCAGCGACTCGGCCGAGAAGCGATCGGCGTTCCAACCTGGAGATCTGGTCTTCTGGACCCCGGGAGGAGGCGGAGCGCACCCGGGGCTCGCGGGGATGGTGCTCGACCGCAGAGATGATCGGGGCTACCCCCTCATCTTGACCGTCACCAACGAAGACGGCTGGGTCAGTGATTACCATCCCATCCATGACTGGCCCGTCACCGGTCACTACCGGATTGACCCGGACAATCTCCTGGAGAGGTTTCTCGAAGAGAACCCCTCAGCGGAGCTCCTGCCCCCTGGTTCGTGATCGCCCGGGCGCTGGCGGTCAAGGGCGCTCTTCTCTATGCTCGCCCTCGCACAGCGGCGAACGGCGAACCTGATTTTGAATGAATCGGGGAGGGTCTATGTGGGTTCGGAACAGGGTCTTGAGCCTCTCTATTTTGTTGTGTGCGTGCAGCGGCCAGGGCTCCGACGCTGGAGTTGAGCCAGCGGTCCCAACCCCGGATGTGGCGCTCACAGACAGCGCAGACTGGGGTGATGTGACGCCTCTTGTAGAGGACGCTGACGCCTCATCGGACGGGGATGTGTCCGCCGAGGTTCACCAGGCGCCGGTGGTCGTGACCGGTCTGAAGGTGACGCCTCAGTCGACTCTGGCGATTCAGTTGGAGCAGGGGACGAGCCAGACCCTGGGTCTGGGCGCGGCCCTGGTCTACAGCGATGGGGTCGAGGTCCCCGTCGCGGCCGACGAGATCATCTGGACCTTCTCAGACTCGACGATCGCCACGACGGATGAGGACAACGTCCCCATGGCCACGGGCCTCGCCGGTGGACAGGTCTTGATCGTGGCGATTCACGCGGGGCTCCACGCCCAGTGCTCGGTGACGGTTCAGCTGCTCATTCCAGATCCGGTGATCGTCGATGGGATGAGCGCTGAGGAGGTCTCGTTGTTCGATTCGGGCATCGCCCAAGACGACCCCGGGGCGCCGTCCATGGTCTATCCGCTCGCGGGATCGGTGATCCCTCGAGGCATGAAGCCGCCCGTGTTCCAGTGGCAGGCCGGCTTATCGAAGTACTTCAAGCTTGTCCTCGTGGGCGCTCAGGGCTTCTCGATCACCGTTTACACGATGGCCTCAAGCTTCGCCCCCACTCCAGATCAATGGGGCGCCCTCGCGGGGCTCGCTGGCAGCGCCGTCAGCGCGACGCTCGTGGGGGCGTCGAGCCTTGAGGAGGGAGGGCCTCGCCTCGGTTCGTCTCCACTGCAGATCGAGGTGGCCAACGCAGATCTCTCGGGCTCTGTGTACTACTGGGAGGTTCAGACCGGCTCCATCGTGCGGCTGGACTCCAACCCCTTCGCTCCGACAGCTGAGCCGGTCTTTGAGGACGCCGCCCCCGGTAGCGGAGGCCAGGGGGTCTGCCGCGGGTGCCACACCTTAAGCCAGGATGGCTCCAGGCTGGCCTACGTCTTTGAGAGCAAGGGTGCTGGGGATCTGGGCGTCTCCTGGGCCCAGAACCCCCAACCGGAGATCCTGGCCGCCGGCTCGGGAGCGCTGGCGACGACCGCATCGTTCGGTCCGGACGCGACGCGTCTGGCTATCGCGAGCGACGCGCGCCTGTGGCTCGCCGATGTGACTCCTGGGATCGCGGATGGATACGAGGAGCTCCAGGAGATCTTCGTGGTCCCCAGCGAAGACGGCCGCGTGATGAGCCCCGCATGGAGCCCTGATGGCTCCGCTCTGATCTACAGCTATGCTCCCTCCGTGACAGGGGATCAGAGCGATCTCATCTTGCGCTTTCTCAACGAGGAGAGCGGCCTCTTTGGCGCTCCTCAGACCCTGCTATCGGGCTCGGATTTTCCGGGGAGGGGTCACCTCATCTATCCGACCTGGTCGCCCGACTCTCAGGTGATCGTGACCAAGGCGACGGAGAACATCATGGGCAAGGCTCCCTTCCCGCTCTTGATGCTCGACGCCTCGGGAGACGCCACGGTCGAGCTTCTCAAAGGCTCTCCGCCCGAGTTCGCCCACGGGCAGCCGAGCTTCTCGCCCTTCATGGAGGGAGGCTACTACTGGCTCGTCTTCTACTCGAACCGCCCCTACGGGACGATCAAGACTGGCGCCGAGAAGCAGCTCTGGGTGATGGCGATCGATCAGGACGCCGGGCTGGAGACGGATCCGAGTCACGCGCCCTTCTGGTTGCCAGGCCAGGACGTCACGGCCGTCAATCTCTCCGGGTACTGGGCCAAGCCTGTCTGCGCGCACGAGGGTGAGATCTGCCTCACGGATGAGGACTGCTGCATCTCCCACGCCTGTTCCCTGGACCCTGAGCTCGGCGTCGCGTTTTGTGAGGACATCGGCTGCACGGTTCCCGGACAATATTGCGACGCCAAGAGCGAGAACTGCTGCGAGGGATATTCCTGCCAGCAGTCCCTGGCGGGCGGCTTCTCCTGTCAGCCAGATCCCGACGGGACCGACTGAGCTCTGGAGCGCGCTCAGTTGCCGCGGTGAATGCGGACCACGATCCTGCGATTCTTAGCGCGGTTCTCGGGGATTCCCTTGCCCTGGGCGTCGACGTTCGGGACCAGAGGGCGGGTGTCGGCGAAGGCGGAGGCGGAGACGCTCCCCTTGGTGACGCCCTTGTCCAGCATCCGACGGACAATAGAGGTCGCTCGTGCGCTTGAGAGCTCCCAGTTGGACGGGAACACGCTCAGGCCGATCGGCACGTCATCGGTGTGTCCCTCCACGGTCACGTTGTAGTCCGCGTCCTTGATCTCGAGGAGGGAATCGGTGACCTCGTCGATCACCGGCAGCGCCTTCTTACGGAGGACGGCCGATCCCGTGTCGTAAAGGAGCGTGCCCGAGAACTCGATGAGGATCGCCTCGCTCGTGGTCTCGACCGTGACGTTCTCGTGTTGGGCGATGGGCTCGATGCGCGTCGCGAGCCGATCATCGATCCCCTCGGAGCCCCCCTCCTTGTCACCCACCGATGGATTGGCGACCTCCGGGATGTCGGGCCGGTCGAGGACGGGAGCCGGCTGGTGGCTGATCTCAGCGCGGATCGCCTGAGCCACCCGCTCGTACTTGGCGACATCGGTCTTGGACAGCGAGAGGAGCACGACGAAGAACGCCATGAGCAGCGTGATGGCGTCCGCGTAGGTCTCCAGCCACGCGTTGTCGTCCGACGAGCCGCTCTTGCGGCGCTTCGCGAAGCGACCTCCTGAGCCTCCGCCTCGCATCACGCCTTCTCACCTTCCGCGCGCTGCTCCTCGAGGACGCGGTGGAGCAGGTCTGGCTCGAGGAATGAGCCGATTCGGTCTCGGATGTACCGAGGGGTCCGCTGCTCGGCGAGCATCACGAAGAGCTCCAGCATCATGTAATTTCGGGTTCGCACGATCTCCTCGCGGTGGAGGACCTTCTTACCCGCGGGGCCGAAGACGAGCCGCGAGGCCAGGACGCCGTACAGGGTCGTCAAGAGCGCGATGGCGAGGCTGAGCCCGATCCCCTCGGGGTTCGCGCCCAGGTTCTCCAGCATGATGACCAGCCCGACCAGCGTACCGATCATCCCGAACGCCGGGGCGTTGGCCGCCATGTTGTCGAGGACGTCCACACGGATGTGAGCGCGCTCGAAGTGGGACTCGACGCTGTTGCTCAGGAGCTCTCGGACCTGCTCGGGTTTGTAGTCTTTGAGCACCAGGTCGATGCCGTACTTGAGCAGGTAGTCATCGGGCTCCGAGTCGCGCAGGTGGGTGTCGAGAGCTACGAGACCGTCCTTGCTCACGATGTCCGCCCAGCCCATGACGCGCTTCACTTCATCGACGAGAATGTGCCGGTTCACCTTGGCGTGACCGAAGATCGTGATGCAGTCCTTGAGCGCCCGGAGCACATAGATGCCCTGGAAGCTGATGAAGGCGTTGGCCAGGGTGCCGCCGAAGACCATGATGGCGGAGGGCGCGGACACAAAGATCCAGTAGTTGTCCGTCGCCAGTACGATGGATAACAAGAACAGGGCCAGTCCTACGACGAAGCCCATGACGGTCCCGATACTCATGCTGTCTTGTCCTCGTGAGGGGATCGAACGCTGACCCAGCCAACCAAAAGGCTAGGAGATCCTGATAGGACCCACAAGTAATGCCGCCGTGGACGGTCGAAGCGTCATGACAATCGCGCCCTGACGGGGCATTCTTGGGGTCCGCGGCGGCGACGTCGTGGTCTTGAGACCCGCAGGAGGATCCATGAGTGAGTCGAACCCCGTACCGGAAGCCCTGGGACCCGAGGGCCTGAGCGATCTTCTCGAGTTCGCTCAAGGATTGGATCTCTTTGACCCAGAGGCCGCGGTCACGCTCCTCGAGGAGCGCTTCCCCTTCGACGGCGCGCGCATCCAAGAGCTCGGCGGCGCCCTGTGCCA
This sequence comes from uncultured Pseudomonadota bacterium, assembly GCA_937897815.1. Classification (GTDB taxonomy): domain Bacteria; phylum Myxococcota_A; class UBA9042; order PHBI01; family CALCNF01; genus CALCNF01. Next base: position 10,696 of record CALCNF010000645.1, read on the forward strand.
GGCCCGTGATCGGGAAGAGATTTGCCAGCATGGGACCGATGACATGCGCTTTTCGCGTCTCTTCAAGGCCTCACACTCCCCTTTTAACGTGAGCGCCGACGCGGTCTGGATGCGGGTCCCGGGCCCCCATCACACCCATCCCAAAGGGGAGATTGACCTGTGCTTCGCCACGGACGGCGAGCCGACCTTTGACGGGCGAGCGCCCGGCTGGACCGTCTATCCGCCCGACTCCGCTCATCGGCCCACGGTAAGCGGCGGTTCGATGATGATCCTCTATCTGCTGCCCGGCGGCGAGATCGTCTTCACGCGCAGTTGAAGCGCGGCTGACTTTCGCCGGGCTTCGTCGCTGTGCTACCCACTGATGCCGTGAAGTGTATGTCCTGGATTCGAACGACGATGATGGTTCTCGTGCTCGCGTGGGCGACCGCGAGCGCGTGCGCAGAGGGCAATGCGCCTCCCTCCTTACTCTGGATCCCGGACCAGACCGTGAGCATAGGTCAGCGCCTTCAGGTGCCGCTCACGGCCGTCGATGGGGATGGAGACGCCGTCACGTTTGAACTATCGGGTCTCCCCGAGGGGGCGGAGCTCGCGCCGATCGCTCGATCAAGCGCCCTGCTCATGTGGAGCCCCACGGCGACGGACACGGCGCCGGGTGGACAGGTCTACCAGGCCACGGTCCGCGCGCTCGACGGTCAGGGAGGTCAGGTTCAGCAGACCTTCAAGGTCACAGTTCTGCCCGCCTACGGCGTTCCGCTGATCGAGCTCCCGCCTGGGCTCACGCTCGACCTGGCCCTTGAGGGTGACCTGACGCTTGAGGTGACGGTCCACGATGACGACTCGGCTGACGTGGCCCTGAGCCTCGTGGAGTCGCCCGCCGGGGCGCAGTTCCTGACCACGGGCCCCAAGGCCGGTCTGATTCACTGGAAGCCGGAAGGCGGACAACTCCTGGAGTTGGTCCACCGCTTCACGGTCGTTGCCTCCGACAGCACGAATCCTCCGGTGAGCCACACCCTCATGGTCGTTCTCCTGGGAGCCAGCGATGAGCTCGGGTGTCCAGGTACCGCGCCCACCCTGATTCACACCCCCCTGGGCGACCAAGAGGTCTCGGGAGGCGCGGTTCGCCTCGAGGCCCTGGTCCAGGATCAGGAGAGTCAGGTCCAGGGGGTCGCCCTGTATTGGACCCGGCAAGATCCGGCCGCAGGGGTGTTCCAGACCCTGGCCTTCTCCCCGGTACCCGGCCAGGAGGGGCTCTTCGAGGTCTACCTGGACCCGGGCCCTCTCGACAGCGGTGGGAGCCTGGTCCACTACACCATCGAGGCGACGGATAACGACGATCCCACCTCGGAGGCGTGCGATCATCACGTGGTGAGCCCCAAAGAGCGTGTTCACACCGTCGGGCTGTATCCGCCCCTCTCAGGCGCCGCCTGTGTCGATGATAACCGTGAGCCCGACGATCAACTCTCGGAGGCGCTCGTGAGCGGCACGGGCTCCTTCTCAGGCCGCATGTGCGGAGCCCAGGATGACCTCTACGGTGTGAGCCTTGAGGGAGGCGAGACGCTCTCGGTGTTCCTCAGCCACACGCCGGAGCACGGCGCCCTGAAGCTCGATCTCCTGAGCGCTGATGGCGACTCCCTCGACCACGCCAGCGCCAATCAGGGCCAGCTGGCGTTGGACCACAAGGCCTTGGCGTCCGGCCCGATCTTCGCTCGTGTTCGCTCGGACGACCCCTCCGCTCGTCTGAGCTATCAACTGGAGATCACCACCCAGCTGACTCACTGCGAGCCCGATGGGCTGGAGCCCAACGACGGACCCGGCGAGGCGTCGACCGTCGGGCTCGGCGTCACCGAGGGCCTTGAGCTCTGTCCGGCAGACCAGGACTGGCATCGCGTGTCCATCACCGAGGCGGCCCAGATCGAGGTCTGGATGCGCTCGGAGCCAGGGTTCGGTGATCTGGATCTAGAGCTCCTCGATGGCTCAGGCTCGTCCGTGTTGGCCTCGTCGATCAGCCCGGACCCGACCGAGGTCATCTCTTGGACAACCCAAGGCGCGCAGGACCTGCTCGTGCGCGTCTACGGCCACCAGGGCGGCGTGAATGCCTACGAGCTTGAGGTGAAGTCGACGCCTCTTGGAGACGCCTGCTCCGAGGACCTCTTTGGTATCCACGACACCCCCTCCTACTCTCTAGCCTTGTTCAGTCACGTGACCTACGGCGGTCTCACGGCGTGCTCGGGGATCCCCGATTGGTACGCGATTGATCTCAACGGCGGCGAGGAGGTCGAGGTCCTCGTGGAGCCGACGAGCGGCGGGCTGCTGCCCATCGTCACGGTCTACGATCAGGACATTACGCAGATCACCACCGGCCTTGGAGCGCCCGGAGAGGCCGCCCTGAGCGCCTCTTGGGTGGCTCCCGAACCCGGGCGCTACCACTTTGTCGTGACCAGCGATGGAGCGAGCGAGTACGAGCTCCGCTACACCGTCAATGATCCTCCAGGGCCATGCCTCACCGACCGATTGGAGCCCAACGACTCGGACGCCTCGGCCGTCGCGCTGGAGCCCGGGGTCCACACCTGGCTTCGACTCTGTCCTGACGATCCTCAGGACACCTTCATTCTTGAGCTTGAGCCCTTCGATTACCTCATGATCTTGACCTCTCACCTACCAGGGATCGGCTATACGGACCTGGAGGTGGTTGATCCTTCCGGGGTCGTGATCGCCACCGCGCTCGATCCCTCCGTCGGCCCGAACCTGGAGGTCACCGTCACCGAGGCTGGGCCTCATCTGCTTCGCGTGGTGCCTTACTCCGTGACCTCCTCGCTGGGGTACGACCTGGCCATATGGGTGGACTAGCCGATGGACCGCAGGACCTTCATCAAGCGCGTCGCGGGCGTGACCCTCGGGACCTGCGCCCTGGGCTCCGCGTCGCCGGCCATGGGCTTCGGGGCGGACTCCAAGATTCGAATCCACGTCCTCACGGCGGGCGAGAGACCTGAGGGCGCGCTGTCTGGGGCTCAGGTGCTGGCCACCGAGCTGCGTTATCGAACCTCCATCGACATGGTGGAGCAGCCCCTCGCGCTCGGAGCGCTCGACCCGAGGTTCTCGGACCAGGCCTTCGCGGTCCTGACCGGCTCCGGCTCCTTCTCGTTCTCCGATCAGGAGCGGCAGGTGATCGCTCGCTGGATCTCTCTGGGGGGATTTTTGTGGATCGACAACGGGGGGAAAGAGGCCAGCTCCGTCGCCTTCGACCGATCGGCCCGACGTGAGCTCGCCGCGATGTTTCCCGGCCAGTCCCTCCATCGCGTCAGCGCTGACCACGTGCTCTTTCGAACCTTCTACCGGCTCGACTATCCAGCCGGTCGAGCGATTCATCGCCCCTACGTGGAGGGGCTCTCTATCGGTCCGCGCATCGCCGTTGTGCTCAACCACAATGACCTCCTCGGCGCTCTGGCGAAGGCGCCCGACGGCTCCTGGGCGTCCACTCCAGAGCCTGGCGGGGAGAGTCAGCGCGAGATGGCCATGCGCTTCGGCGTGAACCTGGGCATGTACGCCCTGTGTCAGCACTACAAGGATGACCAGGTGCATCTGGATTACCTCCTCCATCGTCGCAAGTGGCGGATCCAGCCATCGGAGAACCCTTGACGCTCCCGAGCCTCATAGGGACGGTCGAGGTCACCGAGTCCTGGGTCTCTATGGCGACCTGGTCGCAGACCTCGCGCGTGATGATCCTCATCGTCTGCGCTCTGGTCGTCGGGCTCTCCGTGTACAACGCCCTTCAGGTTCAGGGGGTGGGCAGGCGCGCCACGCTGGTCGGTTTGCGGGTTCTACTGGTGGGCAGTCTCCTCGGGGTCTTCTTCCAACCCGCGCTGCTCGTGGAGCGCCGCGCGCATGAACCCTCGAGCCTGGTCGTGCTCATCGACACCTCTTCCAGCATGACCCTGGCTCAAGGTACCGACCCGTCGGAGACGCGCCAGCGGGCCGTCGCGGAGTTCCTCGATCGCCATCGAGACGTGTTTGATGACCTCGCCACGCGGCACGCGACGCGGGTGTTCGCCGTCGGGGCCGACGTCGAGCCTCTCGACGGCCTCCCGGATGGAGAGGCGATCCTGGCGATGCCACACGACGACGGGGCGACCCGGATCGTCGCCGCCCTGGAGCGGGTGAAGGAGCTCCATGGGAGCGAGCCCATCGCCGCGACCATCGTCTTGAGCGACGGGATCGACACCACTGATTCGGGTATCGGCGTTCCCCTCTCCCATGACGCGCGCGGCGCCATCGAGGCCCTGGGCGCTCCGCTCCACTGGGTGATCCCCGACCCGAGCGCAGAGATCCGCGACGCGGGGGTTCGCGATCTGGGAACCAGCGGGTTTGCCTTTCTCCTCAACGCCACCTCGATCGAGGCGCGTCTGGAGGCCCGTGGGCTCAAGGGCGTCCAGCTCCAGCTGGAGCTCCTCCTCGAGGGTCACGTCGTAGGGGAGCGCACGATGGTCCCGTCATCGGATCACCTCGACGAGCTCGTTCGGTTTGATTTCGTTCCGCGGCGACTGGGCGAGCAGGTCATCGCCTTGCGTGTTCGTCCCGTGGAGGGAGAACAGAACCTCCTCAACAACGTGGCGCAGCGTCCGATTCATGTGATCCGCGACCGGGTTCGTGTCTTGCAGATCGTCGGTCAGCCGAGCTGGGATGAGCGATTCTTTCGCACCCATCTCAAAGAGGACCCGAATGTTGAGCTCATCTCCTTCTTCATTCTCGTGAATCCTCTGTCGTTACGCCCCCTTGACCCCGCTGACACCGCGCTGATTCCCTTCCCTGCTCGAGAGCTCTTCGAGGAGGAACTCGGCGGCTTTGATCTGGTGATCTTCCAGAACTTCAATTACGGGCCGTTTCAGACCCGCCAGTACCTGCCCAGGATCGCCAGCTACGTGCGAGAGGGCGGCGCCTTCCTGATGCTCGGGGGGCCCCTGTCCTTCGCCTCGGGCGGCTATTATGGGACCCCGATTACGGACATCTTACCTGTCAGTATCCCGGCTGGGTTTACCTCCAGGGGGCTCGTGGATCTCTCGAGCTTCGAACCGAACCTCACGACCGCGGGCCAGGCCCACCCCGCCATTCGTCTGGATGAGGACCCCGCGGTTCATCAGCGGCTGTGGAGCGCTCTGAAGCCGCTCCGAGGAGTGAACCGCGTGACCCGCGCCCACCCGGAGTCCGTCGTCCTGGCGACCCACCCGGAGCTCCGCGACGAGTCGGACGCCCCCATGCCCGTGATCGCCCTTCGCGAGGTGGGACAGGGTCGCTCCATGGCCGTGACCACAGACAGCACCTGGCGCTGGCACTTCGTAGCCGGCAACGAGGGCGGAGACACCCACGCTTACACCCGCTTCTGGTCGTCGGCCATCCGCTGGTTGATTCGGGACCCCGCCATGTCGCTGATCCAGGTACAGGTGGAGGGCGATATTCACGAGCTCGGTGAGGGGAACCGGCCAGGGCTGGAGGCTACGGCCCAGGTTCAGATCAAGCGCGCGGATTATCAGCCGGCTGCGGATCATCCGGTCGACGTCGTGGTCCGCCGTCGCGAGCCCGGCGGCGGTGTCGGGGTGGGTCAGGTGATCGTGGCGCTCGATCAGGTCCGAACCAACACCGACGGCACACTTGAGGTGAAGATCCCTGTCCAGCAGCCGGGGATCATCGAGGTCACCGCGACGTCTCGAATCGTCGGCGGTCGACAGGAGTCCTCCTCCGATCTCTTCGTCGTGACCGGGGCGACCTCAGAGGTCGAGCGCATCGCGCCGGACCCCGAATGGTTGGCGGCGACCACGGCCCTGACTGGAGGAGGCGTCCAGGCGCTCACGGCGGACGATCCGACGTTCGCTACGAACCCGCCACGCAAGCGCGCGACCCTCTCCAGGGATCATCACGAGGTGTGGACCTCCCCGTGGGCGCTCGCGTGGATCGCGCTCCTGGCCGGGCTCGAGTGGTGGTCGCGCCGGCGTTGGGGTCTTCTGTGAGCGAAGAGCATCCCCATTCGCGCCCCCCGTGGCTCGATGAGGCTCTGGCCGCCGCACCCGATCAGCCCGGCTGCTACCGCATGCTCGGTCGGGCCGGAGAGGTCCTCTACGTGGGCAAGGCCAGCTCCTTGCGCGCTCGACTCCGCACGTACTTCCAGCCCAAGACTGGCGACACTCGGTTCTTCGTGAAGCTCCTCGATGACGTCCTTGGCGCCCTCGACTGGATCGTCACCCATAACCCCAAAGAGGCGCTGGTCCTCGAGAACGAGCTCATCAAGAGGCATCTGCCTCGCTTCAACGTCCGTCTGAAGGACGACAAGCGCTACCTGAGCCTGCGCATCGGCGATGAGCACCCGTGGCCTCGTGTGGAGGTCGTTCGCAGGCGTAAGAAGGATGGCGCGCGCTACTTTGGTCCCTATGACTCCGCCTCGTCGGTGCGAAAAACGCTCCGGGTTCTGAACCGCTATTTTCAGCTTCGAACCTGCACCGATACGGAGTTTCGGAACCGCTCTCGACCCTGTCTGGAGCATCAGATCGGCCGATGTCCCGCTCCCTGCGTCCTGGAGGTCGATCGGGGGCATTACGGCGAGAGTCTCGATGACACAGCGCTCTTTCTGGAGGGGAGGAGC
>CALCNF010000646.1 GCA_937897815.1 uncultured Pseudomonadota bacterium
CCAGCCGACCTTGACGGCTGGAGAGACGACCCCGGTCGGGCTCGTGCCCACCGGAAAGCTCGGAGCGAGCATGACGCTCAAGACCGACGTGAATGCCAGCCTCACCGTCTTCGACAAGATCTCCGGAACCGAGATCCTGGGTCCTGACAACTCCCTGTTCAAGAACACCCCCAACGGCTGCATCAACTACTACGGTGCCACCTACTGCATCAGCGGGCTCTCGGTAGCCGGCGGCTCCCAGACCTTCGAGGTGAAGGGGGTCACCACCCGGCAGCTGGTCGTTCGCATCCTCGCGGAGGGCGACGGCGATGCGGTCCTCGATTACAAATGGGAAGAGCAGGCGGACTGCGAGTCTTCGATCAACGAGAGCACGGAGCACGAGCTGGAGGCCAGCGACACGGCCGTGGTCGCGACGATCCCTGAGGGAGCTCAGAACGTCCTGATCGCGATGTCGTCCACGTCGGACCTGGATCTCATGCTCTTTGATGGAGACAAGGCGCTCGTGCACTGGGCCTGGGTTGACGAAGAGAAGGGAATTCTCTCGGGAGCGCACGCCGAGAGCGCGGATTATGAGGGGCTGAAGATCACCTACTCGGGTTACGCGGGTTCGGATGAGAGCCCCGGCAACGAGTTCATCAAGCTCTTTGGAACAACAGGAGCCCCTCTTGAGGCACGTGTGTTCGGCTACGAGAGCGGTGTCGCACAGATCTCAGTGATGTCGGGCCTGCCCGACGATCAGGTCGCCCCGGAGCTCTGATCGTCCTCTGAGCCGCTCACAAAGTACGCACAGTCAAAGACCGGCTGATGCGGATAGCGGTTCGGGCTCACTGGACATAATAGAAAGGTGGAGCGCGCCCCCCGGATCAACCGCGGGGGCGCGTTGCACGTTGCGCATAGGCTCTGTGGCCAGGGGAAGTCTCGAGGTAGATCCCGCATCAAAGCGCGTGCGCGATAGGCCTCAGAACCGCCTCGACGATCCCGGGCGTAAGCGGCGCTAGAGGGTGAGACCTCAGCGCGTCGCCCCCGGCGCGCAGCCAACGGATAGTCGCCTCGATCGCTCCCATATGAATCAGGGTCGCGATGGCGTCATCCACCATGGACTCCGTGGTCTCTTCGCGCGGAGTCGACACGATCTCCAGAATGCGCTCAGCCGCCATTCGGTCGCCGTGCGTTAGAGCCCACACCACGGGATAGGAGCGTTTCCCCTCGGCGATATCCGAGCCCAGGGTTCCTCTGCCCTTGTCGCCAACCAGGTCGAGAAGATCATCTTGTACCTGGAAGAACAGTCCCAGGTCCGTGCCATAGCTCATGGCGTCGCTCGCGGCGTCGGGACGTCCTGAGGCCAGCGCACCGGCCAGGCAGCAGACCCCAAAGAGCGCCCCTGTCTTGCCGCGAGCCATCTGCTCCCAGTGGCTCACGGTCGGCGCGAGAGCGTTCTCGTCCGACGCGTCCAGCTGCAACCGAAACTCCATCACCTGACCCGCGATGACTCGCACCAGCGCGTCGCTCGCTGCGAGCGCCACCTCCGGCCCAGCCGGGCTTCGCAGGATGCGCTGGATCCCATGAAAGTAGAGGGCGTCGCCAGCGTTGATGGCCTGAGCGGCCCCCCAGCGACGCCAGACGGTCGGCTGTCCACGCCGCACCTCATCACCGTCTTGCAGATCATCATGAATGAGGGTCGCGTTGTGGATCAGCTCTAACCCCACCCCCAGCTCCAGGGCGGTCTCAGGCTCACCGCCCGCGTTCACACAGACCCAGATCGGGATCAGCGCTCGAAGCCGCTTACCGCCTGTGTTCATGTGGAAGCTGTTCATCTGCATCAGGAGCTGTTCCCCCGATGAGGTCACCGCCTCCTGCAAGCGCTCATCGACACGCTCGTGCCAGTCCACGCGAATCTGATCCAACTCGACGGTCATCAGCGTTCTTCCTCGATCTCCAGGCCAGGCCCCCCGACCCTCAGGTCGAGCAGACCGTATCCGGCCTCCGTAAGGGACGCTAGCGCAGGCTCCAATTGCTGGTCAGAGGGCGCCAGGATCCAAGCGCTGTCACCCGCCCCAGCTCCCGCCGTCCGGAGGATCGCCGGACCGGAGCCCAAGCGCTCGACTACGCCGCGATAGGCGGGGCTCTCGATCCCCAGTCTCGCAGCCCGATCCAGCCCGATCAGAGTCCGCTCGTGATGCGCGAGCAGGGAGAGCAGCTCAGGGCCGCCGCTCTTGAGTCCAGCCTCCACCGCGACGGCGGCCGCACACTGCTGATCGAGCGCGATACCCACCGCTTCAGGGTCCCGCTCCATGGCGGAGCGGAGCTTATGGAGCTGCCCAGCGGACGAGACCCCCGCCCCGAAGTGCACGACGCGCGCTGCCAGTCCGTCGGGCCATTGGACGGCGCGCGCGGAGAAGTCTCCCCCTCGACTCTGGAAGAGGCAGACCCCTCCAAGCAGCGAGGTCGCGACATCATATCCGCTGCCACCGCCCTGCCCTGCCCGATGACAGGCGATCAGCTCCTCCAGGGGGGGGGTGGACCCACCAAACTCACGCATCACCGCCGCGCTCGCCGCGACGACCAGCGCCGCGGAAGAGCCCAGGCCCGGCTTCTCAGGGCCGACCCCCAGCGCGCTCTCGACGGAGAGCGCGCCGCTCGTGCCCGCGGGCGCGAAGCGCTCGACGACGGCCTCAAGGAGCGGGACCTCAGCGACCGGCACCTCCGCAAGGCCGAGGCCGGGGGAGTTCACGCGCCAACCCTGGCCCCCGCTCTCACATCGTACCGAGAGCCGAAGATCCACGGCGGTCGCGATGGCTGGAGCGCCGGCGGCGACGACCACGTACTCGCCGGCGAGCATGAGCTTCCCCGGCGCGGAGGCCACCACGCTCATGAAGCCTCCCGCTCCACGGCGACCTGCAGTCCCGGACCAGGGCCGCACACGATCACCTCTGTGACCCCCTCAATTCCGGCGAGCGCCTCTCGAACCTCATCGGCCGACGAGCCTTCACAGAGCACCTTCACGTTGGGCCCTGCATCCATGGTCCAGCCGCAAGGAACACCGCGCGTCGAGAGCTCGCGAACGACCTCCACGACGCTGAGAGATGCGGGTTTCCAATACAAAATCGGAGGGTCGGCGCCCATCGCCGAAGCGTGCATCCGGAGCGTCGAGCGCTCCATCGCGATGCTGAGCGCGTGGAGGTCGCGCGCCTCTACGGCTCTGAGCCCGGCCTCAAAGTCCGCTCGAGCGGACCCCACCCAGCCGGCATACAAAGGCGAAGTGCGCGCGGTACGATTCATAGCGTCCCGTGAGCCGACCGATTTGGGGCCCGCGTCGATCACAGCGACCACCAGGGCCACGTCCCAGTGTTCCGGACCAGCGATCGGGCGCGCGTGCGCTCCCTCCCAGGCGGACCAGGCGGGGAACACGCTCCGACATGCGCTGCCCGAGCCCAGGCGCGCCAGCGCGCTCAACTCCTCAAGACTCAACGTCAGGCCTGCGCAGCGGGAGGACGCCGCCGCCAGCGCCGCCGCCCCCGAGGCCGATGAGGCCAGGCCCGCCGCCGTAGGGACGCGGTTCGTGCTCTCTACATGGAACGGCGCGGCGAGATCCGCGAGCTCGCGAACGCGCTCCAGGATCGGGCGGCACCGCTCCAGGGCTCCCCCCTCCAGCGTGACGCCATCCAGGACGACTCGATCATCGGCCGCCTCCGGCGCGAAGCGCACGCGGGTCTCCGTCTGGAGGCCATCCAGCGTGAGCGACAAGCTCGGAACAGCCGGGAGGTTTTGCTCCCAAACTCCGCGCTCTGGCGCCTTCCCCCAGTACTTGATGAGGGCGATGTTCACGTTCGCTTGTGCGACGACGGAGCCCTGCAAAATCAGGTCACTCATGGCGCGATCACCTCCGTTGCACCAGCCTCATGCCACGCCTCGGAGAGATCAACTCCTGGGGGGGCCAGGGCGATCACGGCGCCTCCTAGTCCAGCGCCGGTCAGCTTCGCTCCGTAGGCCCCGGCCTCCCTCGCGGCCGCGACGAGCGCATCCAGGGTCGACGTCGAGACGCCGAGTTCGCCGAGCAGCGCGTGGTTCTGATTCATGATCTCACCCAGACCACTCCAGTCCGCGGCGAGGAGCGCGGCGTGTGCCAGCGCGACGAG
>CALCNF010000647.1 GCA_937897815.1 uncultured Pseudomonadota bacterium
CACCAACGCGCGAGCACCTGCTCAAAGTGATGCGGGACCAGGCGGAAGCAGGCCAAACGCTGCTGGTGAGTAGCCACGACTGGGGCAGTGCCCGGCGCGGCCGAACCCCGACATTCGGGCCAACGAAGGCGGCACTGAACGGGGCGCGGGCTTGGGGGACGCTCTCAAGAAAGGCGCGCTTTGGCGCCTCGCCATTTGCAGCGGCTCAGACACGGAGTGCATCCTTAGGCATCGGTCACTTGCGGATGGGGCGGATGGATGAGGGGAATTTCACGTCGCGCGTTTGGTCTCGGTCTGGGCGCCAGCGTACTCGCGGGGTCCTGGATTCGCGGACTGTCGGGTGTGGCGCGCGCCTCCAATGGCGGAGTCGCCAAGCGCCTGGTGGTGTTCTTCTCTCCGAACGGGACGATTCACGACCATTGGCGGCCTCAGGGCTCGGGCGCGAACTTCAGCCTGCCTGCAGGCTCCATACTGGAGCCGCTTGAGGCCCATAAATCCGGCCTGGTGATCCTCGACGGGATCGACTTCTTTGGCACCTCGAACCACGAAGGGGGCATGGCTCACATGCTCACCGGCGGGGGCACGGCTACGAACGTCGGGGGTGGGGCCTCCGTTGACCAGTTTATCGCCCAGCAGATCGGAACGGCGATGCCCTTTCCGTCGCTGGAGCTCGGGGTGCAGACGAGCGCCTGGGGCGGAAACGTGCAGACGCGCATGTGCTACACAGCGCCCGGCACCTACGCGCCCCCCGAGGATGACCCCGCGAAGGTGTATGCCCGGATGCTTGAGAAGGTCTCGGGAGAGCCCTCCGCGGGACCCTCCGCCAAGGATATCCGTCGAAAGAGAATCCTGGACCTGGTCTCCGAGGAGCTGAACACGCTGCGCGCCCAGACGGGCGTGGAGGAGCAGCTGAAGCTCGACCAGCACATCGACGCCATTCAGCAGCTCGAGGCGAGCCTGAGCACCAAGGGCATGTGCGGTTCAATCGAGGGACCTGAGGCGCTCTCCCCCTACGACAATGCGAGCTTTCCGGCCATCGCGCGGGCGCAAACAGAGCTCCTTACCACGGCCCTGGCGTGCGGGATGACCCGCGTGGCCTCTCTGCAGCTCTCCCACACGGTGGGCCCGCCGGTCTTCAGCTGGCTCGGTATCAGCGAGGGCCATCACAGCCTCTCCCACACCGATGATGGAAACCTCGAGGGGGTGGCGAACTTCGTGGCCACCGAGCGCTGGTTCGCCGAGGAGTTCGCCTATCTCTTGAGCCGCCTTGAGGCCACCGAGGACATGGAGTTTGGCGGTACCCTGCTCGACAACACGCTGGTGGTCTGGGCACAGGAGCTTGGTGACGGCCGGCTTCATGAGTGCAAGTCCGTTCCCTTCGTTCTCGCGGGCGCCCAGGGTGTCTTGGGTGGCGGTCAGTACCTGAACTACGGGGGAGAGCCTCATCAGAAGCTCCTGGTCTCCATCTGCCAGATGATGGGCGTAGACACCGCGGTGTTCGGCAACCCGACCTACGGGACCGGCGGCCTCACGGGGTTGGGAGCATGAGACGTCTCAGCCTACCGCTCGCGGTTCTCGCCGCCGCCCTGCTCGTCGCGTGCTCCCCGAAGGAGAGCGTCTCGTCGCCGACCCTCACGCCCGAGCCTGACGTGACGCCCACCCTGGACGCGCTGACCGTGGAGGTAGACGGCGGGCAGGAGGACATCTCCGACGGAGGAGGCGCTGAGGTCTCGGACGTCGCCGCGCTGCAAGACACGACGGACGTGGCGGACGCAGAGGAGTGTCTGTCGAACGAGGCCTTCTTTGAGGCGAAGATCTGGGGCCCCATCTTCTCGATTGGCTGCGTGGGCTGTCATAACCCTGCCGGCCTGGCGAAGAGCACCGACATGGTCTTTGAGTTGGGGGATACGCCGGGGGCGCTCGCCCACAACTTCGCAGTGGCGGAGGCCATCGCGCTGGAGACCTACCAAGGCGTGCCTCTGCTCTTGCTCAAGCCGTCGAACCAACATCCGGATGGCCACGCGGGAGGGGAGATCGCGCCGGCGGGGAGCACCACCTTCGCGACCCTGGAGGCCTGGGTGAAGCGCGTCCAGTCGACCGACCCCTGCGCCGATGAGCAGGCGAACGCAGACGTCTGCGAGTCCATCGCCCCCGGACCACCCATGCTGAGACTCCTCAATCGCGCGGAGTATGACCGGACCATTGCGGATCTCTTCGGCTTCCCCTCCAGCTGGGGCGCGGGGCTGACCCCGGAGAACGTGCTGCACGGCTTCGACAATCAGGCGGAGGCCCTGACCGTACCGGCGCTGCTGGCAGAGCAGCTTCGTGACTCCGCCGAGGCCATCGCCACCCAGGCCATGGGCGACCTGGATACGCTCTTGCCTTGCGACCCTGAAGCGGATGGCGAGGAGGCCTGTCGGGACGCCTTCATCACGGCCTTTGGCAAGCGCGCCTTCAGGCGCCCCATGACAGCGCTTGAGGTGGAGCGCTACGGCGAGCTCCACAGCCTCACCGCGCTGGACGACGGCTTTTCGGGGGGCGTGGAGGCCGTGGTGGCGGCGGTCCTCCAATCCCCTCACTTCCTCTATCGGCGCGAGCTGGGTGTCGCTCAGGAGGACGGCACCTACGCGTTGACTCCGTACGAGGTGGCTTCGTTCCTGTCCTATTTCCTCTGGGGCACCATGCCGGACGCCGAGCTCTTCGACCGCGCCGACGATGGGACGCTCACGGAGGACGCCGTCCTGGCCGCTCAGGCGGACCGCCTGCTTGCCGATCCCAGAAGTGAGCACAGCGTCGAGCGGTTCGCGTCGCAATGGCTCGGGATCGACCGCCTGATGAACATCCCCAAAGACGAGGTCTCTTATCCTGAGTTCGGCGAGGACGAGCGCGCGGGAATGATCCACCAGAGTATGGCGCGGTTCCAAAAGGTGGTCGGGGACGAAGAGGGCACCTTCGCGGACCTGCTGTTGGGACAGGAGGTGATCATTGACTCCAACCTGGCCGAGTTCTACGGGCTGCCATCTCCAGAGACCTCCTCCGATGCGAGTGGGTTCGGGCAGGTCGACACCTCAGCCACACCGTATGGCGGCCTGCTGACCGATGGGGGACTCCTGACCTCGCACGCCTTCGCCAATGGTTCTTCGCCCATTCACCGCGGCAAGTTCGTCCGGGAGCAGCTGTTCTGCCAGGAGCTCCCGCCTCCGCCACCAGGCATCGTCGCCGAGCCGCCCGCGATGGACCCGAACGCGACGACGCGCGAGCGCTTCTCGGCCCACGCGGAGTTTGATGAGTGCGCGGGCTGCCACCGCCTCATCGACCCCATCGGCTTCGCCCTGGAGCACTTCGACGGGGTGGGCCGGTACCGTGAAGACGAAAACGGCCTGACCATCGACGCCTCTGGAGAGATCATCGGCACGGCCACCAGCGACGCGACCTTCGATGGCCCTGAGGAGCTCGCGCTGCTCCTGAGCGAGAGCGAAGAGACGAAGCGATGCTTCGCGCAACAGTGGCTCCGATACGGCTACGGCATGGAGGTGAGCGCCTCGATGAAGTGCCTCCTCGACGATGTCGCCGAGACCTTCGCCAGCGAAGGGCATCAGATCCGAGCCCTCCTACGGGCGCTAGCCATTTCGCCTCACGCGACGATGCGCGCGGACCCTGTCGTCCTCGAGCTGGAGCCCGAGGTTCCAGGCGACCTTGAGTCCGGAGACGTTGCCGACGGTGGGAGTACGGACACCGACGCCCAGTCCAGCGATGACGCCGACTCCGGAAGCGACGTCGGGCCTGTCCCGCAGGAGTTGTCCGTCGACGTGACCCAGGAGTCCTCCTGGGGGGCAGGTCATTGCGACAAGGTCACGGTGACCAATGACGGGGCCGTGGGTGTGTCGTGGTCGGTCGAGCTGGATGTCGGCGGGGTCATCACCCAGGCCTGGGAGACCACCTACATCCTCGGTGAAGAGACCTGGGTGACCTTCAAGGGCGCGGCCTGGAACCAGACCCTCGCGCCCGGCGAGAGCACGTCCTTTGGCTACTGCGCGGACACGACCATCCCGACCGTCGTGGATCCAGGCGGAGGGGAGGGGGGCGCCTCGCCCGATGATCTGAGCGTGAACATCGAGATCTACACGGAGTGGGGCACGGGCTATTGCGCCAACGGGAGCGTGACCAACGACGGCGAAGCCGCGACCACCTGGGGGTTCTCCTGGCCTGTGGAGGGCGAGATCTACAACATCTGGGAGGCCACGGCGACGCCCATGGGCGATCAGGTCTACTTCACCGGAGTGGCGTCAAACGCGTCCCTGGCTCCAGGAGCAACGGCCAGCTTCGGGTTCTGCGCGAACCTTTAGCCCCACAGGAGGGCCTGCGCCTGACCACCCGGCTTGAGGACGACCCGCTTACTCGCCCTTCGGGTTGGGGCCAAAGGCGTTCGAGCCCTTCTCGCTGTCTTGAACCAGCCAGTAGAGCAGGATCAAGCCCCCCACGAAGGGAACGAAAGCCACGAAAAAGTAGTACCACTCCTTGCCGATGTCATGGAGTCGCCGCACCTGCACCGCGATATAGGGGACGAAGAGGCCAAGGTAGATCAGGCCCACGAGCGCTTCGCCCATCATGGCGGAGATCATGACCAGCAGAAACCAGGCCACGGTGAACCACCACAGCTCCGAGCGTGACGCGCGGCCGCTGAAATTCAGATAGTTCTCAAGGACCACCTTCTTGAAGGCCTCGATGGGGTTGGTGCAGACACCCGCAGGCTCACCCTGGACCTCTCCGGCTCCGGACGACGGCGTGTGTCCTGCCGCGGGAGGCACGTAGACAGGCGCGCTGGACGCGGACTCTTCGACCGCGATCGGCGCGGGCTCTGCGGGCGCGGCAGGCTCAGCGGGTGCCGCAGGAGCAACCGGCGCCGGCGCGGCTGCGCCTCCGAGCTCGTCGACGTCCCCGGCAGGGAGCCAATCCGCCAGACCTTTCCGCCAGACCTTGTTCTCCGGCTTGAGGCCACCATCCGCCAGAAGCGCGCGGAGGGCGTCGGTCTCTACGGGCCCTTCCTGGCCGCTTCCACGTTCGAAATACCACTGCATGTTCCGCCCCCCTGGCTTAGCGCGCCGACACCGGCGTAGAGCCCTCGCTCCTCGAGGAATCCAGCGATGAAGTGCTCTGTGTATGAGAAACAGGTTAGGCCGCGTGGGCGGTGTTGGGCAAGGGCACCCGCCAGCTGTGTCGAGGGCAGGGCAGGAGGACTCGCTTCCCTCGGACTGGGGAAGAAGGCACCATAGTGGCGCACGCCACGGGAGGAACCTTGAGATTGAACGAACGCCTGCTCTCTCTATGCATGGCTGCGGCGATAGCCGGGGCCTGTGCCGGAACCGCGGATGACCCGCCAAGCGACTCTACAGCGACCGACGCGTCAGGCCTGGACACCGCGGCCTCGGACGTCGCGTCTCCGCTCGATGCCACCGACAGCGCTGCTGGAATTGTGCTCGACGTCGTAGGGCGAGCGGACACGGGCACCTCAGCTGCGGACGTCGACGCCTCGGAGGACGACGTCATGCCCGACTGTGCACCTGGGGACGCCGCGGCCCCTCCTGCGGACATCACGCAGCCTACGCCTGACGTCACAGAAGAGGTGAGCGCGGACTCCGAGGCGTCACCCTGTGAGCCGTGTCAGCCCTCTGAGATCACGGCTGAACACTGGCTGGACCCATCCGCCTTGACCCCCGATCTAGAGCGCACCGCGGGCAATCCGCTGAAGGGCTTCATCACCTCCTATCTCTGGGGCGAGCCGTCCAACGACCTCGAGGACTCTATGGAGTTCATCTATCTCCCGATGTCAGCGGTCTGGGATGAGACCGGCGCGACATTCGAGTCGGGCCTGGAGCCCCTTCTCGATGCCGCTGCGGACCGTGAACACCAGGTCGTCCTGCGCATCTACATCGACTACCCGACCAAGGAGAACGGACTCCCCCCTCACATCCTCAGCGCCATCGGCTGCACGGCGTACCCCGAACACGGCGGAGGGTGCTCGCCGAATTATGACCACCCCATGCTCCTTGAGGCCATGCTTGGGCTCATCGAGGCACTCGGCCTCCAGTACGATGGAGACCCCCGACTTGGGGTGCTTCAGATGGGCCTGCTTGGGTTCTGGGGCGAGTGGCACACGTATCCGCACACGGACTATTTCGCGTCCCTTGAGACGCAGAACGCGATCCTCCATGCGACCGACCAGGCCTTTGAGATAACGGCCCTCCAGGCCCGATACCCCAAGGCGGACACGGTGAGCCTGCGCTTTGGGTTCCACGACGACTCCTTCGCGCACAGCACCCTGGGCGAGATCGGGTGGTTCTTCTGGCCGTCCATGGTGGCCGCGGGAGCGGACGGCCGGTGGCAAGAGGTCATGATGGGTGGCGAACTGCGACCCGAGCTCCAGGGGAGCATCTTCGAGGACGGCTATGAGACGGGCGAGTATGCACAAGACCTTCAGACGTGCGTGGATACGACGCACGCGAGCTACCTCTTGAACTACAAGGCCTTCAGCGAGAGCGGGGTAGGGTACCAGGGAGATGAACTGGTGAAGGCCAAAGAGGCCTCTCTGAAGATGGGGTACACCTTTGAGGTGAAGGGGGCGTCCTTAACGCTCTCGGGGCTCACCGAGAGCGAGGTGAAGGCGACCGTAGAGGTGACGGTGGCTCAGACCGGCGTGGCCCCTTTCTATTACCCTGTATTCCTGACGGCCGAGGTGTCTGGAGGCGAGACCGTCGCGACGAGCGACGACGACCTGCGGACCCTCCTGCCCGGCGAAGAGCGCACGGTCGTGCTCGAGCTCGGCGAGACACCACAGGAGAGCGTGGCCGGGGGCCTCGGCCTGCGGCTGATGTCCGGGGCCGTCCTCGCCTCACAAGAGATTCGCTTCGGGACAACGAGCCCCTGGACGGACGACTCGTCCCCACTGCAGCTGCAGTGGCCGCTGACCTGCGATACGAGCTCGGGCCCCCTCGCGCTCGGCGCGATCGAGCTGGTTGAGGGCCAAGACTGCCCATGTCGCTGCGATGTGGATGGCGTGGCGCGGACGTGCTCGGGGGCGACCTGCTCCGCGCCTCAAGAGTAGGGCGAGCACAGCCCGTCACGACGAGCAGAACACACGCTTTAAGAGTAAGGACATCCGCGCGCGCATGTGGCAGTGTATTGCCGCTTCCAAGAGAGAGGTGCTGAAGATGAATCGTTTGGCTTGGGCGCTGTTGCTGTGCGCATGGCTGGTCTCCGCTTGCGGCGGAGAGGACTCGACGGACGGACCAGGGGTCGATCTCTGCGCTGAGATCACCTGTGGCCAGGACGCCTCCTGCCATGGGGGCGCCTGTGTCTGTGACGCGGGCTTCGCGGAGAACGATGCGGGTGACTGCGTCGCCACTGAGGCCTGCTGGTTTGTGGACTGTGGCGCCAACAGCACCTGCGCTAGCGGCTCCTGCGAGTGTGACGGGGGCTATGCTGCGGATGAGTCTGGCGCCTGTGTCGACATCGACGAGTGCGCCACGGACAACGGTGGTTGCGGCGATCCGACCTATGTGACCTGCACAAATGGCCCAGGGACCCGAGAGTGCACCGATATTGACGAGTGTGCCGACGGGGACGGTGGGTGCGGCGAAAACTCGGAG
>CALCNF010000648.1 GCA_937897815.1 uncultured Pseudomonadota bacterium
CAACTGCAGCGTGGACGCCAACCCGGGGCAGGAGGACCACGACCTCGACCTCATCGGCGATGCCTGTGACCCCGATGACGACAACGATCTCGTCATGGACGCAGAGGACTGCGCGCCCCTCGACGCCGAGTCCTTTCCGGGGAACGACGAGATCTGCAACGGCAAGGACTCAGACTGTGATGACACGGTCGATGAGGGCTTCCCGGACACCGATGAAGATGGCCAGGCCAACTGCGTCGACGAGGACGACGATGATGACACCCTCGCCGATGATGAGGACAACTGCTCAGAGGTGATCAACCCCGGGCAGGAGAACCTGGACGGCGACGCGCAGGGCGACGCCTGTGATGAAGACGACGATAACGATGGCGTGCCGGATGAGAACGACACGTGCCCCTCGGTCGTGAACCCCAATCAGATAGACACCGATAGCGATGGAGCCGGCGACCTGTGTGATGAGGATGACGACAACGACGGGCTCGCCGATGGCGCTGACAACTGCCCCCTGGCCGGCAACCCGACGCAGACCGACACCGACGGCGACGGCGATGGCGACATGTGCGACATCGATGACGACGCGGATGGCATCATGGACACGGTCGACAACTGTCCGCTCGTCCCGAACACGGACCAGACGAACTCGGACGCGGACGGGCTTGGAGATGCCTGTGACGACGACGACGATGGAGACGGCGTGCTCGACGGCGCAGACAACTGCCCGCTCGCGGCCAACGCCAACCAGTCGGATCTCGACGGCAACGGCGTCGGCGACCTCTGCGACGACGACAATGATGGCGACGGCGTCGCCGACGACTCCGACAACTGTCCCGACGTGCCCAACGCGAGTCAGGTGGACACCGATGGGGACGGTCAGGGCAACGCCTGCGATGGAGATGACGACGGGGACTCAATCCCCGACGCCGCTGACAACTGCCCCTTCACGACCAACGTGAACCAGGCCGACCTGGACGGCGACGGCTTCGGCGATGTCTGCGACCCCGATGACGACAACGACGGCGTCGCCGACGACTCCGACAACTGTCCCACCATCGCGAACGCCCCTCAGGGTGACTTCGACGCGGATGGCGCGGGAGACGACTGTGACCTCGACGATGACAATGACGGCTCACCCGATGGGGCCGACTGCGCACCCTACAACCAGGCCATCCACCCGAACGCCGGTGAGGACTGCGCCACGGCCTACGATGACAACTGCAACAGCGAGACCAATGAGCAGAACGCGTCCTCGTGCGTGAACTTCTACTTCGATGGAGATGGTGACACCTACGGGGTCTCGGGGCTGGCTCAGTGCTGGTGTGGCCCTAAGGGCTTCTTCACCGCCAGCCAGGGCAGCGACTGCCAGGACGGTAACGGCTCCGTGAACCCGAGCGAGACGGAGAGCTGCAACGGTGTAGACGACGACTGCAAGAACGGGATCGACGAGATCTCGGCCGTAACCATGTGCGGAAACCCGCCCAACGGTTCGCCCGGCTGCAACAGCGCCTGCTACGTCACGAGCTGTGACACCCTGTGGCACGACGTCGACGGCACCTTCAGCAACGGCTGCGAGTGCAAGGAGGACGCCTATGACTCCGCGAACACCGGAGACAACTGCGGCTTCGATGGCGGCAACCAGGCGATCGACATGGGCGAGATCCATGACAGCGGCCAGGTGAACAACGTCTCCGGCTCCATTCTGCCGGCGGGAGACGCCGATTGGTTCATGTTCAAGGCCGTGGACGGAGACACAGCGACCGACTGCAACGAGTTCCGACTCGAAGTGAAGTTCACCTCGAACCCAGGCAACGCCTATGTCTTCGACGTGTATGAAGGCGGTTGCGGCGACGTCATTTGCTCGGGCAACACCGTGTTCCAGGACTACGTGGACTACTACAACGAGTCTGGCGGAGGCGAGTGCCCGTGCGTGACGGACACAGGACCCGATGGCGGGAAGGCCAAGCCTGGGCACAACCTGTGCTCAAGCCACACCCAGACCTACTTTATCAAGGTCTACCGCGCCGACGGCGCCGCCTCATGCGACGTCTATGGGCTCGAGGTGTCGAACGCTATCTAGGTGCGACGGCGGGGGGCGACTCCTTGACGCCAGGTGCGATTCTCCCTCAGTCTGTCGCGGAGGAGCCTCGTCAGGCTCAGGAGGGAATCCCATGAAGCGCGCGTTTGTAGGTCTGGTAGCGGTCTTGGCACTCACGGTTGTCGGATGCGGCAGCGACAGTGGAGGCTCCGGTGGAGGCACCACGACGGGGGGCGGCAACGTCCTGGACGTAGACGCGTCTGATCCGGTCGCGGTCGCGGCGGCCTGCGAGGCGGCTGAGGTCACCTGCGGAATGCTCGATGGTACCCAGGCCTACTGCGGTGGCTGCTCTGGCGATTCGAACGTGTGCTGGGGCGGGAGCTGTGTGGGCGGTGACGTGTGTGAGCACGACTCGGCGAGCCCCCTGGCGCCCCCTGCTAACTTCTACCCCATGGCCGAGGCCGCCTACACCCGGCTCACCGGCGGTAAGTTCAAGCTCTTCTACGTGGCGACCCAAGGCGGAGCGGAGCCCCCGTTCACGAAGGTCACCGTGGAGCTCGACCATGACGCGGTCGCCAACAAGGGCGTAGGCACCTACGACCTGACTCCTGCCGACGGTGACCTGGGCTGCGACCTCTGCGTCCGCGGGCACAGCTACTGCAACTCCGACGGCTGCGCCCAGGCGTACCTCCCCGAGTCGGGGCAGCTGGAGATCACCCACTCTGGTGAGCCGGGGACGCCCTTCCGCGCGACCCTGAAGAACACCGTCTTCAAGCAGTACAAGATTGAGGGAGGCAAGTACGTGTCCTACGCCAAGGGCTACCAGTGGTGCATGGGCGACTTCGCCATCGATGTGGAGGTCCCAGCCCTGAGCGAGGCCGAGGACTTCTGCGTGGAGACCGGCACGGGTACAGGCGTCGGTGACAACATCGGCGACTACAGCCTGGTGAACTGCCTCGGAGACGAGGTGCCGCTCCACAGCCGATGCGGGCTCACGGACGCGGTCTGGATGGTCGCGACAGCGGGCTGGTGTGGGGCATGTGAGTCCTTCGTACCCAAGGTCGGCGAGTACTACACGGACGCGACGAACAAGGGGAAGAACCTGGACATCATGGTCCTGTACGCGGAGACCAACGCCGGCGTGAAGCCCACTCTGGACCAGTGCCTGGCCTACGCCAACGCGAAGGGCATCGACCCCGCCCAGGTGTTTGTGGATAAGGATGGGGACCGGAACTGGGCCGGCACGTTCGACCACATCAATAACTACTCCAGCGGCTCCTTCGGTATCCCGTGGAGCGTCGTCCTCGACGGCAAGTCCATGGAGTACATCTGGTCGAGCACCCTCGGTACGGGCAGCGTGTATGAGGCTGTGGAGTCGCTGATCGGCGAGTAACACTCCCTTCGGTTAGACCTCGACGGCGCCGGCGCCCCGTGGCAGGTTGCCGCGGCTATGATCACCGTATCGAACATCTCCAAGTCCTTTGGGCCGCAGACGCTCTTTGAGGGCGTCAACCTCCAGCTCACCCCGGGAAACTGTTACGGCTTCGTCGGGGCGAACGGATCGGGTAAGTCGACGCTCCTGAAGATCCTCCATGGTGAGGTGGACCCCTCTGAGGGCACCGTGGCCATCCCGAAACGCGTGCGCATCGGCGTCCTCGGGCAGGACCACTTCCGCTATGAGCAGGAGCGCATCGTTGACGTCGTCATGATGGGGCACCCCGAGCTCTGGGAGGCCATGGTGGAGAAGGACGCCATCCTCAAGCGGGCGGAGGAGACCGGCGAGTTCGACATGGACCGCTTCGGCGAGGTCGAGGACGTGGTGGTCCAGAACGACGGGTACGGCATGGAGGCCCGCGCCTCCGAGATCCTGGAGGGGCTGAACATCCCTACGAAGGTCCACGAGGAGCCCCTCTCCATCCTCTCCGGTGGATTCAAGCTGCGGGTGCTGATGGCGCAGACCCTGGCCAGCGACCCGGACATTCTCCTCCTCGATGAGCCCACCAACCACCTCGACATCCTCTCGATCCGATGGCTTGAGCGCTTCCTCGACGGCTACAGAGGGTGCGCGGTCGTCGTCTCCCACGACCACCGATTCCTCGACAACGTCTGTAGCCACATCGTGGACGTGGACTACGAGCAGGCGATCCTCTACCCCGGCGCCTACACGGCCTTCAAGGAGGCCAAGGTCGCCAACCGAGAGCGAAAAGAGGCGGAGATCTCCAAGCGTGAGGCGGAGATCGCTGACCAGAAGAAGTTCATCGAGCGCTTCAAGGCCAAGGCCACGAAGGCCCGGCAGGCTCAGAGTCGCATCAAACGCGTCGAGAAGATCCAGATCGAGCGCCTCGCCGAGACGTCTCGACGCTATCCGAAGATTCGATTTGAGATGAAGCGGCCGAGCGGCAAGGAGGCCCTGAGCGTCGAGGGGCTCTCGAAGGCCTATGATGGAGTCCCTGTGCTCCAGGACGTGTCGTTCACGGTCAAGCGCGGGGACCGGGTCGCCATCATCGGACCCAACGGCATCGGCAAGTCGACGCTCCTGAAGCTCCTCGTCGGCGCGGTTGACTCCGACGCGGGCTCCTTTGAGTGGGGATATGAAGCTCAGCCTGGCTACTTCGCCCAGGACCAGAAGGCCATCTATGGGGACGGCTCAGAGACCGTCCTGAATCGGCTCTGGGACA
>CALCNF010000649.1 GCA_937897815.1 uncultured Pseudomonadota bacterium
GGCACGCTCACCTACGAGGCCGTGGGTCAGCTCACGGCCCTCGGAATTGGCCAGTCGACCTGCGTCGGGATCGGTGGTGACCCCATCAACGGTACCGACTTCATCGACGTGCTCAGCGCCTTCCAGGCGGACGACGAGACCGACGCTGTGATCATGATCGGCGAGATCGGCGGAAACGCCGAGGAGCAGGCCGCGGCCTGGATCGCCGAGAACTTCACGAAGCCCATCGTCGGATTCATCGCGGGAGTGACCGCTCCTCCCGGCAAGCGCATGGGGCACGCCGGAGCGATCATCTCTGGCGGAAAGGGTACGGCCTCCGAGAAGATCCGTGCCCTTGAGGCCGCCGGTGTGAAGGTATCCCCCAATCCAAGTGAAATGGCGTCGACCCTGGCGCCGCTCCTCTAACCCCCTCTTAAACGACTCCTTCAGGAGAACAACACCATGTCCATCGAGAACACGCTCGCCATCATCAAGCCTGACGCTGTAGCCGCCGGTTCCACCGGAAAGATCATCGACATGATCGAGAGCAGCGACTTCGAGATCGTCGCCATGAAGAAGGCGCACCTCTCCTCGGCTCAGGCCCAGGGTTTCTACGCGGTCCACTCGGAGCGCCCCTTCTTCTCCAGCCTGATCGAGTTCATGACCTCGGGGCCTGTCGTCCTCATGACCCTCCGAGGCGAGAACGCCATCCAGCGCTGGCGCGACCTCATGGGACCGACCGACGCGACCCAGGCCGGCCCTGACACGATTCGCGGCCGCTTCGGCACCAACATCGAGAAGAACGCCTCCCATGGCTCGGATGCGGTCGAGACCGCGGCCTTTGAGACGGCGCACTTCTTCAACTGCTTCGACCGAGTCGGGTAGCGCACGCGGAGGTCGTGCTCGCCACTCCACGGTGGCGTCACGACCCCGTGGAGCCAGCGGCACCATGGACCTTCAGGCCACGGACCTCAAGA
This sequence comes from uncultured Pseudomonadota bacterium, assembly GCA_937897815.1. Lineage (GTDB taxonomy): Bacteria > Myxococcota_A > UBA9042 > PHBI01 > CALCNF01 > CALCNF01. The sequence goes on from CALCNF010000649.1 coordinate 957, forward strand.
GCCTCACGCGCGAAGAGCTGCGCGCCTGGGTCGAGGACCACCTTGGCGAGCGCTCCTTCCGTGGTGATCAGATCTTCAACTGGCTCCACCAGAAGCGCGTTCGCACCTTCGAGGAGATGACAAACGTCTCCGCGAAGCAGCGCGAGCAGCTCGAAGGGACCTGCACGATCGGCGGCCTGGAGCTTGAGGAGGTTCTCGAGTCCAGCGATGGCTCGCGCAAGCTCCTCCTGCGCACGGCCGCGGGCGACCGCATCGAATCCGTGATCATCCCGATGGAAGACCGGATCACCCAGTGCATCTCAAGCCAGATCGGCTGCAAGATCGGGTGCGACTTCTGTCTCACCGCTCGGATGCCTCTGCGGCGAAACCTCTCGGCGGCGGAGATCGTGGACCAGGTGCTCTGGGCGCGCCACGTCCTCGGGCCCGAGGGCCGAATCCACAACCTCGTCTACATGGGAATGGGCGAGCCCCTGGACAACTATGACCAGGTCGTCCGATCGATCCGCATCCTGCTCGACGACAAGGGGCAGAACTTCTCAAGTCGCCGCATCACGGTGTCTACGAGCGGTGTGGCCTCGAAGCTTGAGCGATTTGGTCATGATGTACCGGTGAACCTCGCCGTGAGCTTGAACGCGAGCCACGACGAGCAGCGCACCAAGCTGATCCCCATCAACAAGGCCTGGAACATCAAGACCTTGATGTCGACCCTGCGGCGCTATCCGCTTCAGGAGCGACGCCGCATCACCATGGAGTATGTGCTCCTCGACGGCGTGAATGACACGACGGAGGACGCCCAGCGCTTGACCAAGCTGCTCCGCGGCCTGCGATGCAAGGTCAACCTGATCCCCTTCAACCCGTGGCCAGGCGCCCCCTATGGCCGGCCATCCAACGCCCGAGTGGAGGCGTTCGGCCGCGTGGTCCGGGACGCCGGCTACCACACGACGGTCCGCTACTCGAAGGGCGAGGATATTGGCGCGGCCTGCGGTCAGCTGGATGGAGTCGCCGACCCCGAAGGCACATCCGAAGCGACAGGGTAGGGCGCCTCTAAGGCTTTCGCCGCGGCAGCGCGACCTCCGGGCGTTCGCCACGGAGCCACGCGTCAGCGGCGTCATCCAGGAGTGGGTTTCTCACATCGCCGCGAGCGAGCACCGTGTGCTCACCGAATCGATGGGGTTGCCAGTCCAGGGGCAGCAGAAGTTCACGGGCCTCTCGAAAGTACTCGCCGAGATACCAATCGAGGAAGTCCAAGCACAGCTCAAGGGCTGCGGGCGCCGCGACCGAGTCATCTTCAGGGACCTCGAAGCCGGCCTCCATCACATACTCGAATGTCTTGTCGTGCCGGGCCAACGTCATGGTGACGATCACCGCCTTGTCCTCCATGCGCGCGGCGATAGAGAGGGATTCCTGCTGCAGCATCGTGCCGAAACGCTCGACGAGCGACTCGGTAATACGGCCATTATCTGCGACGGTCATGAGGGGCTGCGCCAAGGAGCTCTCCTGCGGTTGGGCGGAGCATAGACCCTTGCGCCGCGAGTCTTCAATCAGAATTGACGGGGGGCCTGAGTTGCACCCCCTAGACCGCTCTAGCCAGCCCTCGCAAGAGTTCCTGAACGCCGCCTTGCTGCCGCATCCGGAGCACGCCGACACCGGCTGGCCGCAGGAACGCCTCGATGGCGGCGAAGGCGTGCTTTGCGCGAGCGTCCTCTGCGACCTCGAGCGCACGATCCAGGGCGTCCTCAGAGGCCCCTCGAACAGGTCGACTTGAAGGGCAAGCGACGAGAATACGATGGTGGTGGCGACGAGAACCGCGAGCGGCGCGACGCAGGGAGTCCAGGTGATCCGTTGTGGCGAGATCCGAGAGCAGCAAGAGCGCGTAGGGCCCGCCTCGCGCCGTGAGGACGCGCTTCACCGCCGACTCAATGCCGTGCGCCTGTCCTCCCGGACGTGAGACCTGGGTGCGCGGCAGCGGAACACCTGCCTGACGGCAGAAGGCCCGAAGCGTGGCCTGGTTTCGCTCACGAGCGTAGTCCCCGACGGCGAGAGTCAGCCTCGGGGTCGCGCTCCTGGCCCGCTCCTGGAGCCACCGACGCGCCAGGGCGCTCACGCGCGCCTCATCGTGACGCCTTACGCCCCCCCATCCCTGCTCTTGCAGGGGGAGTGGCAATCTCAGGTCCGCCTGATCGCGCGCCATGAACCAACGGGCGACGATATCGACCAGCTCCTGGTCCGTGAGCTCGGTGTTTCCCTCGTGGAGCAGGTGAGGGCTCTCCAGAATGCCGTGAAGGATTCTCTGGAGGTGAGCGCGACCAGGGCCAGGCGGAATCTCGACTCGGACCGCGTCGTCGTGAACGATGAGCCCCACCCGGTCACCCGAGTTGATCAACGTGTGGGCGACCTGGAACGCGGCCTCCATCGCCAGATCGATCGGCGCTCGCCCAGGTGGGCCCCAAAACATACTCGGCGAGGCATCTAGCACGAGCCAGACATCGCGGCGCGCGTGCGCCTCGAACACCCGACTAACGAGCCGCCCGCGGCGCGCCGTCGCCGACCACGCGATGTGCTTAAACGGATCACCGGGTTGGTGGTCTCGAAGCTCACGAAGGTCGAGGCCGAATCCAGCTCGCGATGAGGACCTGGAGCGAGCTCGCGCACGGGCCAGACCCGCGCGCCCCCCATCGGCGCCAGCGGACCGCCCGACGAAGTGTCTCGGGAGCGCCTCGACGCGGTGATGATGAGGCCGCCAGACCTCCACTCGAACCAACCCAAGGGCGAGCTCGCCCTGAAGATGAAAGCCCTGAA
>CALCNF010000650.1 GCA_937897815.1 uncultured Pseudomonadota bacterium
AGTCTGGCCCTTGGCCACGTCCATCAGGTTCGGCTTGAGGAGGTTCACGACGAACTTCTCGACCTGCGGTGCGAGGCGACGCGCGAGGAACCCGGGCACGCCGGGGACCTTATCCGGATAGACGGTGAGGCTGCCCTTCACGCGCATCAATGTCGCGTTGTCTGGATCGGACGGCGCGGGACCAAAGCTGTTGCGCCCCCCGCAGGTATACAGGTCCGACATGGAGGTCTCGATGCTCCAGTCGACGTAGAACTCCTCAGGGACCCAGACCGCGGTATCCACCCAGGAGAGCATCTCAGGGGTCACGAACGCTGCCAGCGCGGGAGGGGCGCTCGACTCCGAGCCCTGCCACCGCCTGACGATGCGAATGCGGCCGCCGTCAAGCTCCTCTCGAGAGATCACTTCGATGCCCTCGACCGTGTCGAGGAACGGCACGATGTCTTCCATTCGCTCGATCATCGTGTCGAGCACGGCCTGCGCTGGATGAGAGACCAGGCTCTCGCTGTCAAACTCCATAGGGTGTGTCCTCTCGCGTGTCAGTTGGCGACAATATTAACCAAGCGGTCCGGCACGACGATCACCTTCCGCACGGTCTTTCCCTCAATCCACGTCACGATTCGCTCATCGGCCAGGGCCATGGCCTGAAGGGTGTCCTTGTCGGTCCCCTTTGCGGCTTGAAAGCGCGAGCGCACTTTCCCCATGACCTGCACCACGATCTCGACCTCGGCGTCCTGGCAGAGCGCCTCATCGTACTCCGGCCAGGGCGCGTCGACCATGAGGCCCTCCTGACCCATGCGCTCCCAGACCTCCTCTGCGATATGAGGCGCGAAGGGGTTCAACAGGGACACCAGGGCGAGATAAGCGTCCCGGGGCACCTCCTCGAGCTTAAACAGCTCGTTGGAGAGCGTCATGAGCGCGCTGATCGCTGTGTTGTAGCGGATGCCCTCGACGTCCTCTGTCACCTTCTTGATCGTTCGGTGAGTCGCTCGGAGGATTCCGTCGTCTCCCAGTCCATCCACCATCGGCTTCAGGCTGAGCTTCCAGACTCGGTCGAGGAATCGGGACACCCCCACGATGTCCTTTGTCGCCCACGGCTTTACCGCTTCGAGAGGTCCCATGAACATCTCGTAGAGTCGAAGCGCGTCAGCGCCGCTCGCCTCGACCACGTCATCGGGGTTCACCACGTTCCCCCTGGACTTGGACATCTTCTGGTTGTCCTCGCCCAGGATCATCCCCTGGTTGACCAGGCGCATGAACGGCTCAGGGGTCGTGAGCACCCCGATGTCGAACAGGAACTTGTGCCAGAAGCGCGCGTACAGGAGATGCAGAACCGCGTGTTCGGCACCTCCGACATACAGCTCCACGGGCATCCAGTAACGCTCGACCTCAGGGTCGATGAGCGCGGTCTGGTTATCTGGGTCCAGGTAGCGCAGGTAATACCAACAGGAGCCCGCCCACTGAGGCATGGTGTTGGTCTCCCTGCGGGCAGGTCGACCTGTCTCAGGGTCGGTCGTCTGCACCCATTCTTCAACCGTCGCCAGCGGGCTCTCGCCCGTACCGGAGGGCTTGTAGTTCTCGACCTTCGGGAGGCGCAAGGGGAGCTCGCTGTAAGGGACCGCCTTCGTGCTCCCATCCTCCAGGTGCAGAATGGGAATGGGCTCGCCCCAGTATCGCTGCCTGGAAAACAGCCAGTCCCGCAGGCGATAGTTCACTGCCTTCTCGCCCAGGCCACGCTCAGCCAGCCACTCCGTGACCGTGGCCTTGACCTCGGCTGTGGGTTTGCCATCGAACTCACCCGAGTTCATGGCGAAGCCGTGGGCCTCCGCGGCAGACTCCGACACGTCCGGCGCGTTCCCGTCACCGTCCGTCACCACGGGGATGATCGGGAGGTCGAACGCCTTGGCGAACTCCCAGTCTCGCTGGTCATGGGCAGGAACCGCCATGATGGCGCCCGTCCCATAGCTCACGAGGACATAGTCGGCGATCCAGATCGGGATCTCTTGCCCGTTGACCGGGTTCACGGCGTACGCGCCAGTGAAGACACCGCTCTTGTCCTTCGCGAGATCCGTGCGATCCAGATCGCTCTTCAGCGAGGCGTCTCGGACGTAAGCCTCGACCGCCTCGACCTGCCCCTCCACCGTGATCCGCTGCACCAGGTCATGCTCGGGCGCCAGCACCATGTAGGTGGCCCCGAAGAGCGTGTCCGGACGCGTGGTGTACACGACCATCTTCTCGTCATGTCCCACGACGTTGAACGTGACCTCCGCGCCCTCGGAGCGGCCGATCCAGTTGCGCTGCATGCTCTTGATGGACTCGGGCCACTGCACCAGATCGAGATCGGCCAGGAGCCGGTCAGCGTATTCCGTGATCTTCAGCATCCACTGCTTCATGGGCTTTCGAACTACCGGATGGCCGCCGCGCTCGCTCTTCCCGTCGATCACCTCTTCGTTGGCGAGGACCGTCCCCAGGGCAGGACACCAGTTCACGGGGACCTCGGCCTGGTACGCGAGGCCGTTTTCATAGAGCTTCAAGAAGATCCATTGGGTCCACTTGAAGTAGTCCGGGTCGGTGGTGTTGACCTCGCGTTCCCAATCGTAGGCGAGCCCAAGGGACAAGAGCTGCCGCTTGAAGTTCGCGATGTTGTTCGCCGTCGTCTCAGCGGGGTGAACCCCCGTGTCGAGCGCGTGCTGCTCGGCCGGGAGGCCGAACGCGTCCCATCCCATGGGGTGGAGGACATTGAAGCCGCGCCGCCTCTTGTAGCGGGCCATAATATCGGTCGCGGTGTAGCCCTCCGGGTGCCCCACGTGCAGGCCATCTCCTGACGGATACGGGAACATATCCAGGATGTAACATGGGGGGCGCTCGCTTAAGCGCTCCGCCCGAAAGGACTTACGTTCCTGCCAGATGGCCTGCCACTTGGGCTCCACCTCTGAGAACGGGTAC
>CALCNF010000651.1 GCA_937897815.1 uncultured Pseudomonadota bacterium
CCATGACCGGGTTTGACGTCACGGGCACGCTGACGGGCAAGTACGCCGTGAAGTGTGTCCCCGCAGCGCTGGATTGGACCGCCTTTGATCTCGTCCACGCGCCCCTTGAGGTGCTCCCTGGAACGCCCATAAGCCTGGCGCTCGAGTCGAGCCCTCCAGCCCCCTTCTACCCGACATTCACGGTCGTCGAGATCGTCGTGGTGGCCCGGGACATGTACGACAACCTGGTGCCGGATGCGGAGGTGGACCCCTTCGAGATCACGCCGGAGGGAACCCTGGCGACCAATCCATCAGGCACCAACTTCATCTTCCTGGAGGAGGGTCCCGTGACCCTCACGACGCGCCTGGTCGTCGACCCCTCGCTGGAGGCGAGCATCGACCTGCTGATCGAGGGAGAGCCTCCGAACGTGGCCGTGACCTATCCGCTGCGAGGCGCCACCATTCAGGCGTCCAAGCCGAGCATCACCATCGAGGGGATCGCGAACGACTCGATCGCCGGCATCATCAGCGTGACCGTGAACGGCGAGGAGGCCGTCCTCTATGATGACGCGACCTGGTCGCGGATCTTCATCCCCTCGTGGGGCCTGAACGTCTTACACATCGTCGCCGAGGACGAGGCTGGGAAGACGACCGAGATCACCCAGAGCTTCTACTTCGCAGAGGCCTTCCGCCCCCTGGAGCCCTCGATTCCCTTCGTCGAAGATGGGATCAAGATGTGGCTGGACGATGAGCTCATCGACGACGGCGTTCACAATCCGACGCACCCGGACGACCTGGCGACGATCCTGGAGGCGGTGATCGGGGGGTTTGATCTGAACGGGCTCCTCGGCGACGCCATCGACGTCGGGGGTGGCTATGAACTGCAGATGGGCAACGCCTCCATGAACCCGGCGTCGGTCTACCTCGATCCCATCTGGGGCGGCATTCAGATCGACGCGGTCTTAAAGAACTTCACGCTCGACGTCGTCCTCGCCGGCGAATGCAAGGTCCTCGGCATTGACCTCTGCCCGGACGTCAGCGGCACCGTGCAAGCGGCGAAGATTCAGCTGGACGCGGACCTTCTGGCCTACGCGGCGAACGCTGACCTTCAGGTCCTGCTCACGAACACCAACGTGGAGATCACGGGCCTCGACATCGACATCGACGGGATCCTTGGCTGGCTCTTCGACTGGCTGATCGACTTCATCGTCGGGCTGTTCACGAACATGATCGAGGACGCATTTGAGGACCAGCTCGGCGACGCCCTCGGAGATACCCTCATCGACGTGCTGGAGTCGCTGGCGATCTCCGAGACGCTGGAGATCCCCAGCCCTATCCCTGGGCTCGACGACATCGTCATGAATCTCGAAACGCGTATCCACTCCCTGGAGTTCACACCCGACGGTGGGCGCCTGGGACTGGGGACGCGCGTCGACGGGGTGAAGAAGGTCCCTCACACCATCCTGGGCGCCATCGCGCGCGGGTCTTGTCTGAAAGGCTATCCGGTTCAGTGGGACCTCCCGGGCACCTCTTCCTTCGAGATCGCGCTCTCCGATGACTTCCTGAACCTGGCCCTGGCGTCGGTATGGCACGGAGGCGCCCTGCAGATGGAGCTCGGGCCCGAAGAGATGGCTGAGCTGCTTGGCGACGATGGCGCCTCAGGACTACCCCTCCCGGTCGACGATCTAGCCTTGAACCTCGACTGGTCGCTGCCGCCGATCATCAATGGGTGCGAGCCAGGTGGGGTCTTGACGATCCAGGTGGGTGATCTCCTGGTCGACCTCGATCTCTACTCCCCGCTCTTCGCCCCCGAGGGCTACGGCAAGCTGGCCCTATATGCAGCCGTAGAGGCGACCGCAGAGCTCCTCATGATCGAAGGAGACGACGGGGATGAGCTGGCGATTCAGATCCATGAGATCACCCGCTTCGACATCGATTGGGTCACGGTCCCTGAGCTCCTTCAGGGTGCAGAAGAGAGCCTGGAGGCGCTGATCGAGACGGAGCTGATCGGGGGGTTGATGGAGGACCTGGCGAGCGAGCCGATTGGCGGGTTCGAGATCCCGGAGATCGATCTGGCCGGCATCTCCTCGATGGTCCCCGATGGCGTGGTGATCGAGCCGAGCATCGATACGTTGGAGCGCCAGGGCGGACACACGCTGCTCACCGGCGACCTCAAGTAGGCTGACTCGGCGAGAGCCGGGTGGAAGGACGCCAGGTGTCACGGGCGATGAGGTCACCCAGGAGTCGGCCTAATCGAGCGCGACGGCCTTGGTCACGCCCTCACGGGCGGGTCGCAGCATCGTCACGCACAGGTTGTGCATCGACAGCACTTCGACTCGGACGACACGCGCGGCCGCGCACTTGGCGCGCTCCGGAGGCAGCTTCTGCTTGGGATCCTGAGACCAGAACGTTCGCGGCTGTCCGAGAACCGTGCCCTGGGTCGCCAGGGTCCCTATGGACCACTTCGGCGCGTCACCGAGGTCGCCGGTCATGGTCACGCCACAGCCCTCAAACTCTCGGATGATCACCCGCACATCACCGGACGCGGGGTCCGCACACATACGCTCCAGATCACCCGCCGTGGCCTTGTCCACTTCAGCTTTCCAGACCGCGTGGGTCGAGTGGTAGGTCGCCAGCTCGTAGGCGGTCGCTGGAACGCCCTGGCCAGTCTCGGGTCCCCCGACTCGGTCGAGGGCATCGGCGTCCACGTAGATGCCTCGCGCATACGTGCCGCGACCTTCCTCACCACGCCGCAGGTTGCGGTCGATCAGCTGGGCAAGATCCATGGGGCATGGGTGGGTCGTTGGACCCTCCTGACCCATCTGCACACACTTTCCGACAGCGGTACCCGGCTCGGGTCCATTCACCAGGGGGATCAGCTTTCCGCTCGGCGCTAGACGCAGCGCTCCGTTTGGAGCGGCGCACGCGCTGACGACCAGCGCGATGCCCGCGAGCATGAGAAGACTGTGGTTGAGGTTGGCCAATTGGATCGCCTGCCTGGATGAGGGGAACCTGTTCCGAGACCCATTGTCTGCTCGGCCGTCCCCCCAAAATTCCGGCGGATAGTGTCAACAGGCTCGAAACAAATCAAGGGCGAGGCCCAAACATCGAATGATCTCGGTCAACAAGCTCCAGAAAGTGCCAACAAATCAGACGGTTTGCCACACGCATGCGACACTGGCAATTGGCTATGTCTGGTTCTTATATTCGCCCTCGGTCGTCCTCAAGTGGCCGTCTCATCGCGCTCGGGGTCACCTCGTGCTTCTCGCTCCTGCTGGTCGGGTGCGCTGCCACGCACGAGACCGAGGAAGAGGCTCAGCCTCCCGCGCCGGTGCGGGCCCCGGTCATGGACGAGGGGGTCGCCCCCCCGGTCGTCAACCAAGCGCCGAGACCCTTTGGCGAAGCCTGGCTGCTCGGCGTGCATGAGACGCTCGAAATCCGGTTGTGGGAGGGGGACGGCTTTCAGGAGGACTGGAGCGCCCGCCTGCGCCGGCACCAGCATACTCA
>CALCNF010000652.1 GCA_937897815.1 uncultured Pseudomonadota bacterium
AGGCGTAGGCGCCTCCGGCCCTCCGTCGATCGAGGCCGTGGCGCCGCCAATGCTCGACACGACCCGCACCTCTCCAGTCCCGGCATCCCCGGCATCCACCTGAAGGCGCTCGAGCTTCACATCCAGCTCCGCCACCTGATCCTTCGCAACGGTCACGCTGCGGGTCGCGTTCTGAAAGCCCGTAGCGCGAAGCTCGACGCTCTGGGGCCCGACGCTCACGGGCGCGCTCAGGGGCGTCACGCCGAGGCGTTTCCCCGCGATCCAGACCTCCGCGCCCGTCGCGTTGCTCGTCACCTTGAGGGTGCCCGTATCCGCCGTGGGAACGGCAGCCGCCTTGACCGGCCCGGACGCCGGTCCCCCCAGGGCCACGAGTTCGACGTGGGCGCTCGCCGTTTCACCGGCGACCACGGAGACCAGCTGGCGCGCGACCTCATGCCCAGGCAGACGAAACTCGACCGCATATCCCGAGGGCGCCAGCCCATGGATCACCGTGGGCGAGAGCCCTCGGCTGACCCCAGCCACGAAGATCTGCGCTCCAGGAGGCGTGGACGAGACGCGCATCGATCCGCTGGCCTGCCCCGCAGACTCCAGGGACACCTCATAGGTCAGGCGCTGTCCCTCCTGGGCGTTCACCCAGCGTTCCCATTTCTTGTATCCATCACGGGTCACAGAGACATGATGGCGCCCAGCTTTGACCTCGTGTGCGCTGGGCACGCTGCCCACGCGACCGCCATCCAGCTCGATGGTGGCCCCATCGGCGTTGCTGCCGGCGGTGAGCTCGATGACCGCTGGCTTGGCCTTGCGCACGAGGTTGAAGACGAACGCGCGGCGCTTGCGCCCAATCGTGACCGTCTCCAGCATCTCTTCGTAGCCGTCGCGGACGATACGGAAGGTCACCTCACCACGAGGAACGCGTACACGCTCTATGGGCGTGACGCCCAGGGCGCGCTCTCCCGACGCCTCCACGAGGATGATCTTGGCCCCCTGGGGAGACGTGTCGATATCTGTGCGGGTGGTGCGCACCTTGCTCTGCGCCTCTCCGGCCGCCAACAGGACGCACAAGGCGACCCCAACGGACGCGACCGACCACCCTCTGTGCACACGAACGCGCATGCTCCTCCTCCTGGCTAGACTCTCCACGGGTGACATCATCGCGACTCGGCCGCTCCAGTCAACTGGATGCTTACGCGCTCAGCATCTAGCATAGGGCCATGAGCAAACGACGACCCCTTCAGTCCTATGTGGCCACGACCGCGCTCGGCCTCGAGCGCGTACTCGGCGCTGAGCTCGAGGCCCTCGGCGCCCAGGACGTGCAGACCTGGGGGGGAGGTGCCCGCTTTAAGGGCGACAGGCGGCTGATGATCCGCGCCTGCCTCTGGTTGCGCACCGCCCACAGGGTCCGCTGGATCCTGGGCCACGGCACGGCGCGGAACCCCGACGACCTCTACCGCTCGATCCAGAAGATGGTTCGTTGGCAGGGCCTCGCGCCGGCCAGCCACACGCTCCGAGTCGACGCGACGGCGCGAAACTCGTGCTTTCGTGACGCCCGGTTCGCGGGGCTGAAGACCAAGGATGCGATCGTGGATGCCGTACGGGACGCGACGGGCGATCGTCCCAGCATCGACCTGGAGGACCCGGACATCTCGGTGCACGTCCGCATTGTGGGTGAGCGGCTCACGGTCGGCCTTGAGGCCTCCGGCGGCAGCCTCCATGCTCGCGGCTACCGGTCGCAGTCCGGACCCGCGCCCCTCCGAGAGACCCTGGCGGCTGGAATGCTTCGGCTGGCCGACTGGGACCCCCAAGAGCCCCTTTTCGACCCCATGTGCGGCTCTGGCACCATCCTCATTGAAGGCGCGCTTATCGCCTCGAACCGCGCGCCCAACCTCGACCGTCGTTTTGGGTTTGAGCGGTGGCCAGGCTTTCGACTCGACAAGCTGGCGACCCTGCGTCACGCAGCAGCCCAGGAGGCGCGCCCGTCGGAGGTTGCGATCGCCGGAAGCGACCGAGATCGACGGATCCTCTCGACGGCTCGGGCCAACACAGCCCGAGCGGACTGCGGAGACCGCATCGCCATCGAGACCGAGCTCGCGCTCGATCCGAGCGCGAGGCCAGGGCTGCTCGTCGCCAACCCTCCGTACGGCGAGCGTATGGGAGACAAACGTGAGGTCATGCGCACCTACACAGCCCTTGGCAAGCTCCTGCAGACGACATTCAAGGGCTGGCGCGGAGCTGTGCTCGCGAAGACCGAAGAGCAGCTCAAGGCGATGGACCTGCCGATTCACAAGCGCTTCCCCCTGAAGAACGGTCCGATCGACATTCTTCTCGGGATCGTAGGCCCCTCAAGTCGCTAAGAAGGCCCGGGTCGTCGTTGACCCCCTCAGCGTGCGCTCCTAGGGTGCTGGAGTGGAAACTCTCCTGACCTTCTGGAACCGGTACGTGCGTCGCCATCGCGGTTGGTACGTCCTCGGGGTGCTGTGCCTTCTGGCCACCAACGCGCTGACCGTGAAGATCCCAGAGATGGTGGGCTTCGCGGTGGACGAGCTCGCGGCGAGCGAAGGCGCGATCACCTCGGCGCAGACTCAGACCGTCCGAGACCTAGCCATCGCTATCGCTCTTTGCGGCCTCGCGATCGTCGTTGTCCGCACCTTGAGCAGGACCCTGTTCTTCAACCCTGGGCGGACCGTGGAGTACGACCTGAAGAACGACCTGTTCACCCGGCTTCTTGGGTTGCCACAGTCGTTCTTCGACACCATGCAGCCGGGAGAGATCCTGAGCCGTGGCACCAACGACGCGAACTCCGTGCGGGCCCTGGCCGGGTTCGGAACGCTTCAGCTCTTCAACGTGACGCTGCTCTTGGCCTTCACGCTGATCCAGATGGTGCTCATCGACCCGATGCTCACCCTCGTCTGCTCGCTGCCACTCGTGGTGGCGGCCCTGATCCTGCGGGTCGGTATCCGGGCGATGTTCTTCTACGTCGTGAAGATCCAGGCCCAGGCAGCGACCCTGAGCGAGCGCATCCTCGAGTCCTATAACAGCGCGGCCATGCTGCAGGCCCACGGCGCGGTCCCCGGCGCGACCCAGCTCTTTGAGAAGGACAGCGAGTCCATTTATGACCTGGCGTTAAGCGTGGAGCGGATCCGCGCCTGGCTGCTCCCCCTCGTTCAGGTCGTCGGCAGCCTGTGTATCGTGCTCTTGCTCACCTACGGAGCGAAGCGCCTTGAGGCCGAGGCAGTGACCATCGGCCAGATCGCGGCCTTCGCGGTCTACATCGGCATCCTCGGCACAGGCCTCACCAGCCTGGGCTGGCTGGTCAACTCGGTTCAGCGAGGCTGGGTCGCCCTGACCCGAGTGAACGAGATCCTCGACGCGAATGACCCGCGTCCCAAGACCAGCGTGGAGCTGCCGCCGGCCGGTCACGAGGGCACAAGCCTGGAGGTGCGCGGCCTGACCTTTCAGCACGCAGCGGCGGAGCGCCCTGCACTTGAGGGTCTGTCTCTACGGGTGGAGCCGGGGGAGACGGTCGGAATCTTCGGCCTCACGGGAAGCGGGAAGACCACGCTGCTGAACGCCATCTCCCGGATCTACGAGCCACCGCCAGGAACGGTCTTTGTCGACGGACGAGACATCCTTGAGGCCACACCAGAGTCCCTTTGGCGCCGGATGGCGTACGTGACTCAGCGTCCCTACCTGTTTAGCGAGTCGATCCGGGCCAACGTCGTGCTGGGGGGCGCCGACGACGAAGAGGAGCTCGCGCGCGCCGTGGAGGACGCCGCGCTCACGACCGACCTCGCGGCATTTCCCTCCGGCCTCGACACCATGATCGGCGAGCGCGGGATCACGCTCTCGGGCGGGCAGCGGCAGCGC